>JBAZHU010000008.1:0-16212 GCA_041652215.1 Methanoregula sp.
AGAGGATCGCGCACGGTTCTTTGCCGGGTTCGGCCAAAAACTCACGGGTACAAAAATTACCTTCAAACCCGATGAGACCATCTTTGAGACGGTCACGTTCGATTACGATGTTCTTGCCTCCCGGCTCCGCGAACTGGCATTTTTAAACGCCGGTCTCACCATACAAATCGCGGATGAACGTACCGGCACCCGCGCCTCCTATTGTACGGGAGGGCTCTCGGAGTTTGTCAAATACTTAAACGAGGGATCCGACTGCCTCCACCCTGTTCCCATCGATATTACCCAGAAAGATGCGGAGAACAAGGTCGAGGTTGAGGTTGCCATGCAGTACACGACCGGCTACGACGAGAAGACGTATTCCTATGTCAACAGCGTCAATACCCGTGAAGGCGGCACTCATCTCGAAGGGTTCCGGAGTGCCATCACGCGGGGCATCAATACGGTGGCAAAACGCAATAATATCATAAAAGAGAATTCAACAATTACGCTCCGTGGCGAGGATGTAAGGGAGGGCCTGACCTCGGTGATCTCGGTCAAGATGGCTAATCCCCAGTTCGAGGGACAGACCAAGATGCGTCTCGGGAACAGCAGTATCCGGGGGATCGTGGATTCGCTTGTCTATGCAGCGCTCAACCAGTATTTTGACGAGAACCCGAAGGTTCTTGCGATAATTGTCGAGAAGGCCCTCTCGGCTGCAAAAGCACGCGAGGCAGCACGGAATGCACGCGAACTGGCCCGGCGCAAGAGTTCTCTGGAAAGTTCCGGGCTCCCGGGAAAGCTTGCTGACTGCTCGGAACGCGACCCGGCAAAAAGCGAGATCTATATCGTGGAAGGGGACTCGGCAGGGGGCAGCGCAAAGCAGGGCCGGGACCGCAAGTTCCAGGCCATCCTTCCATTACGGGGTAAGATCCTCAACGTGGAAAAGGCCGGGGAACACCAGATCTTAAAGAACGCCGAGATCCAGACGCTTCTCTCCGCAATCGGGACCGGTGTCGGGGATAAGTTCGATATCGAACGGGCACGGTACCATCACATCGTCATCATGACCGATGCCGATGTGGACGGTGCGCATATCAGGACGCTGCTTTTGACTTTCTTCTACCGGTACATGCTCAAGGTTATCGAGGCTGGTTTTGTGTATATTGCCCAGCCCCCTCTCTTCCGGATCGCACGGGGAAAAGAGGAAAAATACGCGTTTACCGAAGAGGACATGAAAAAACTCTCCGCAGAGATGGGAGAGAAGGGCGTCTCTGTCCAGCGGTACAAGGGTCTGGGTGAAATGAACGCCCAGCAGCTCTGGGATACGACCATGAGCCCCGAGCACCGGGTCTTCCGTCAGGTCAACATTGAGGATGCCATGGAAGCAAACGAGATCTTCAAGACACTGATGGGAAAGGACGTGGAGATACGAAAAGAGTTTATCACGCGCCATGCAAAGGAGGTGACCAACCTTGACATCTGAAGGCGACATGCCCCCCGCATCCGGCCCGCTCACCCACCGGGTCGAGCCGATCAGTATCGAAAAGGAGATGAAAGTTGCGTATATCAACTACGCGATGAGCGTCATTATCGGGCGTGCCATCCCCGATGTCAGGGACGGCTTAAAGCCGGTCCACCGCCGTTCGCTCTTTGCGATGTGGGAGATGGGTAACACCTCCGACAAGCCCACCAAAAAGAGCGCGAGGGTCGTCGGTGAAGTGATGGGTAAGTTCCACCCGCACGGCGATTCCTCCATCTACGATACGATTGTCAAGATGGCCCAGCCCTTCTCTTACCGGTATATGCCCGTGCAGGGGCAGGGAAACTTCGGGTCAATTGACGGAGACTCTGCGGCAGCAAGCAGGTACACCGAAGTCCGGCTTACCGCGTTTGCCGAGGAGATGTTAAAGGACATCGAGAAGGAGACGGTTGACTTCGTCCCCAACTACGATGAATCCCTCAAGGAGCCGACCGTGCTCCCCGCAAAAATACCGGAACTCCTCGTGAACGGTACCGACGGGATCGCGGTCGGCATGGCAACAAAGATGCCGCCCCATAACCTCCGCGAGGTCTGTGCAGCGGTTGTAAAATATCTCGAAAACCCGGAAGTTCCTGTAGACGAACTTATGCGGGTCCTCCCGGGCCCTGATTTCCCGACCGGTGGCATCATGATGGGTACCGACGGGGTCAAAAATGCCTACATGACCGGGCAGGGCCGGGTCGTCATCCGTGGTGTGGCAACTATCGAGGACGCCGAAGGCGGCAACCGGGGCGACCGGATCATTGTCACCGAACTCCCGTACCAGGTGAACAAGGCCCAGTGGATCGAGGGCATTGCAAACATGGTAAAGGAGAAACGACTCGACGGTATCACCGATCTCCGCGACGAATCCGACAAGGAGGGGATCCGGGTCGTCTTCGAGCTCAGGAAGGGCACGATGGCGCCGGTGATCTTAAACAACCTCTACCGGCACACGGCGCTCGAATCCAGTTTCTCGGTGATCAACCTTGCAATTGTCGATGGCCAGCCAAAAGTGCTCACCCTGCACGGCCTCCTCTCGTCCTTTGTCCAGCACCGGATCGAAGTGATCCGGCGCCGTTCCGAGTTCGACCTCAAAAAGGCGCAGGAGAGAGTCCACATTCTCGAAGGGCTGCTCCTTGCACTCTCACGGATCGACGAAATAATTGCCTCGATCCGGGCGTCCGATACGGTCGAGAATGCCCGGCTCACGCTTATCTCCCGGTTCGGGCTTGACGAGTTACAGGCCAATGCAATCCTCCAGATGCAGCTGCGCCGTCTCGCGGCTCTTGAGCAGCAGAAAATTACCGATGAAAAAACCGGGCTTGTAGCAGAGATCGCACGGCTCAATGCCCTCATCTCAAGCGAGGCCACGATAAAAGACGAGATCCGGCGGGAGACTGCCGAGATTGCCGAGAAATTCGGCGATAAGAGGAGGACGCGGATTGCAAATGCGGTCGGCGACCTTTCAACCGAGGACCTCATCGAGGATAAGACAGTGCTCGTCTCTATCACGACCGCCAATTACATCAAGCGCATGGACCTCGACACCTACCGCCAGCAGCGGCGGGGCGGCCGGGGCATCACCGGCATGACAACAAAAGAGGAAGATTTTGTCGACTCGGTCTTTGTCGCCGGGATGAAGGATTATCTCCTCTGCTTCACGAACCTCGGCCGGGTCTACTGGCTCAAGGTCTACGAGATCCCCGAGAGTTCGCGGATAGCAAAGGGCAAACCGATAGTAAACCTCCTGAACTTAAAAGAGGAGATCGTGACGGCAGTAATTCCGATCCGCGAGTTTTGCGAAGACAGGTTCCTCCTGTTCGCGACAAAACTGGGTCAGGTTATCAAGATTTCCCAGATCGAATTTTCCAATCCCCGGTCGGTCGGCACGAATGCCATAAAACTCAGGGAAGGTGATCAGCTGGTCGAGGTGATCTCGACAAACGGCAATAATGAACTCGTTCTTACCACCCGGTTCGGCCAGAGCCTCCGGTTCCACGAGGAGACCGTGCGGACGGTCAGAAGGAATGCATTTGGTGTGAGAGGCATGAAACTGCGTGGCGGGGACACCGTCATCGCAGTCACCCTGCTTGAAAAAGACCACCTGCTCACCATATCCGATGTCGGGTTCGGGAAGCGAAGTGAGTTTGATGAGTTCCGCGGGCATGGAAGGGGCACGATGGGCGTCCGGAATATCTCGCTTGAACGCGACGCGGTCGTCATTATGTCCCGTGCGGTCTCGGACACCGACGAAATTGTGGTGATGAGTGCTGCGGGTGTTGTAATGCGCACCCGGGTGAGCGAAGTGCGGATCATTGGGCGTGGAACAAAAGGCGTCCGGATCATGCGCCTCGATGAAAAGGATAAAGTAGTCGGGGTTGCGCTCGTCCAGCCGGAACCAGAGCCAGCAAATGGCACTGAGCCGGATAAGCAAGATACTCCCCCGGATGCGCCGTAATTTTATTCTCCATTTTTCATAAGTATTTTTCCCGCGAAATTGGGATCAGAACCTTTTTGAGGTGCCTGTCCCAAGGGTTGTCTACGGACTGATCCCTTGACAAAACCGCATCGCGAACAGGCGCTCACCGAAACGTACGGGCTTTTCCTTATTGCCCTGCTAATCAGTGCCGCGGTGATCCTCATCCTCAGTGTTTCGAGCGGTTTTACTACGTCAATCCTCCAAAAACCCCCGGTATTTGCCGTTCAGATCAAAGTTACTACCCCCTCGTCCACGGATAAACATGTTATCACCCTTTACCATAGGGAGGGCGAGCCGGTGGCGCTCTCCAACGGGTCAGTACCGGGAGCGTCACCGGGAGTTTTTTTTACGCTTGAATCTCCACGCCGCGAAAAGTATGTGGTTTATCCTTCCCCGGTCCTGACCGGTAACCCATGGGCCAGTGGCGGAGCCGTGACCCTCTACTTTGATGGTTCACGCTTCCGGGTTACGGATGATCTCGGGACCCTGCTGGCAAAAAACGGATCCGGTACGCTTAAGGATATGCCACCAGGAATCTGGATCGTATACATTACCGATCAGAAAACACAGGTCGTTGTGAATTCCCTGACGGTAACGGTCTGAATATACCTGTTTTACCGGTATTGGAGGAAGATAAAATTTCCATTGTTCCGAAGGAATATTTGTGTGTCTACCTGGCGCGAAGGGGAGATTGTTAACCTGACGCCACGGGTGGCGGTGGTTGTTTGTGAAAGCACCGTTGGGGTAGGGCTCGTCTATCTCTTCGTGCAGCATTCGACTGTGGCGCTCACCACGATCGAGTATGAGCCCGGTGTGCTTTGCGGATCTCAACCGGGCGCTATCGGTACCTGCCCCGGATGATGCGGACTATGCCCACGACACGAAGTGGGGTGACGGGAACGGGTGGTCGCACGTCAAAGCATCACTCGTTGGCCCGTCCCTGATCGTTCCTGTTGCAGGAGGGAAACTCTGCTGCGGGACCTGGCGGCAGATTGTCCTTCTCGAACCTGACGTTAATGCAGGCCGGAAACGCACCGTGATTTGCACGGTGATTGGTGAATAGTCCCGGGGTACCTGACTTTTTTTGTGGATCTTCCGGGGAATGGACAACCTCTTATTCTCACCCATGCAACCGTTGATCCATGAGTACGATCCTCCGGCGTCAGATCCTCAGGAAATGCAGCGGCATGGATATCCCGCTTGTCGGGTTTGCCCCGGCAGATCGCTGGAACGATCCCCCGTTTGAACCGTGGGTTCCGGAGGAGTTCCGGCCGGCCTCTGTTTTTCCCGGGACAAAAACCGTGATCGTGATTGGATTTCCGGTCAGCCTGCCTATCGTGGATACTACCCCCTCCATCTGGTACCACGAGCTGTACCGTACGATCAATACCGAACTTGACTCCTGCGGCTATCGTATCGCCACATTCCTTACGGAAAAAGGCTATCCGTCAGTCTGGGTGCCCCGTGACGGCTACGGATCTATTGGAATCCTTAAGGAGAAACCGATCGCGTTTTTCTCCCACCGGCATGCAGCATACTGTGCCGGCCTCGGGAATTTCGGCCTGAACAATATGCTTCTCACCCCTCAGTACGGTCCCAGGGTCAGGTTTACCTCAATCCTGACCGCTGCCGAATTCCCTACTGACTGGGTTCTTGAAGAACCGCTCTGCATCCGTTGCGGACGTTGTGTTAAAATCTGCCCGGTTTCCGCACTCCACAATGGCGGGTACCCGGATGAACTCACCGACAAGACCGCCTGCGCCACCCGGGCCGAGGAACTGCACCGGCGTTTTCTTTCCCCGTGCGGGTGCTGTATCAAAGTCTGTCCGGTCGGGAAGGACCGGGTGCAGTACAACCGCGAGGATATGCGGATGTACGATGAGAATAGCCCGGTTTCCGACCTGTATCGCCGTGCCTGCGACCATGTCCGATCATACGGGTCGCGGTGAACAACCGGTTCCACCCCTTGTGAGGGTGCTTTTCCGGTTTCATGCAGTTTCTGCCGGCGGTCCGGCCCGGATGGACATATACAGGAAATACCCGACGACCCCGAACGTTATAATGGGCGAGACAAAACTGGGAATCCCAATACCGAAACTGTCGAGGATCATGATGGTGCCGAGGCAGAAGATCGAGTACATCGCGCCGTTCTTTAAATAGCGGTATTTCTTGATCGAATCCACGTTCCTGATGGTAATTTCACGGACGATCAACGCCCCGATGCCGTTACCGATGATAATGAGCGGGACTGCCATCGTAAAGGCAAAAGCACCCAGTACCCCATCGATGGAGAAGGTGGCGTCGATGATTTCGAGGTAAAAGATCTTGCTCACGTCGGAGATGTCGCCCGAGACCATCTTCCTCTCCTGCTCCTCGGCATTCTGCCGGAACCCGTGGACGATAAAAAATGCGGTCGACCCTATCACCGCCCCAAATGCCATCATAGGGTTTTTCCCAAGCGCCAGCCAGACAATGGCAGCAAGAAGGATCGAGACGATGGCAAAGAACCAGACTCCTTTAGTGGCGATATAGCGCTCGCCCCGGATCCCGAACGCTTTTTCCTCCAAAAAGAGCCAGTGGAAAAAGAGGAAAACAAGGAACGTACCGCCGCCGATCAGGAGAATCGGGGCAGACTGTTCGATTGCGGCAATTACCGCAGGATCGCTTGAAAATGTTGCGGTGAGCGCACCGACCGGCCCGAGGGACGGGGTGGACATCCAGACGATTAGCCACGGCAGCACGCCCCGGATCACAAAAACGGCAAAGAGCAGTCCCCAGACCAGAAACCAGCGCCGGGCCTTCTGCGACATCGTCGAGAGAACCTCGGCATTGATGATGGCATTGTCAATGCTCGTGATAGTCTCGAACAGGCAGAGCCCGGCAACGATCAGGATGATGGATAGGATGTCCATGAATTACCCTCAGGTTGGTGCCGGACCGGTATAAAACCTTGTGACATAACCATGATGCCAGCCTGCCGGAGCAGTCTATAAAAAGATAGCCGGCGAATGAAGTGGTTACTGCAACTTACCAGAGATGACCCTTGTTGCCGGAAGAAAAATCCTCTCCTATCAGTGCCGTTGAAACAATCCGGCACCGGATCTTCGATATTATTGAAGACAGCCCCCATCCAAGCAGGTGGGCTCCCCGGTTCAACATTTTTATGAGCCTGCTCATCGTTCTCAACATTTCAATTGTGATCCTTGAATCTGTGCAGGGCCTTACCGCGACGTTTGGCACGGCGTTCCAGCTCATCGACACGGTATCCGTACTGATCTTTACTGTAGAGTATATCTTACGGCTCTGGACTTGTACGCTTAACCCGGTGTTCGGGCGCCCGGTTACCGGGCGACTGCGGTTTGCCGCAACGCCGCTTTCCATTGTCGATATACTTGCAATCCTGCCGTTTTACCTTCCGCTCCTCATCCCGGTCGATCTCAGGATGCTGCGGGCACTGAGGTTCATGCGGATTTTGCGGGTCCTCAAGATTGGGAGGTATTCCGATGCTGCAAAAACATTCTCCAAAGTGCTGAAAAGAAAGAAAGAGGAGATTCTCCTTGCTTTCTTAATTCTCATCATTGTACTCATCCTCTCGTCAAGCATGATGTACACCGCAGAACACGATGCGCAGCCGGACAAGTTCCAGGATATCCCCCATGCGATGTGGTGGGGAATCGTGACCCTTGCGACGGTTGGCTACGGGGACGTGTACCCGATAACCCCACTTGGCCAGTTCCTTGGCGGGATTGTACTTGTTGTCGGGATCGGGGTCTTTGCCCTCCCGACAGGTATTTTTGCATCCGGGTTTATCGAAGTAATAAATGAACGGCAACCGCAGAAAGCGTATGTCTGCCCGTACTGCGGCAAGCGACACGATGCCGAAGGGAACAAACTGGACAAGGAGGATCTCCCTGACTCGCCAAAGATCTGACCATGCCGGAAAATACCGGTGGCCCGGGCGGGTGCTGCTACCCGACAACAGGTATTCCTTTTTGGGATCGTCACCCGGTTCCCGATTCATTTTCTCCCGGTTTTCCGATAACCCGGTGATGGGGCTCATCCGATACCGGTGTCCTTAAGAAGGCGGACTGCCTACTCCGGAATATACGTTAGGGGCAGTACGATTATATGGGGTTTGAATGCCAGCAGTGCGGGGAATGTTGCAGCCACCTTGGGCTTGTGCATAGTATTACGGAGGATCACGGGAACTACGAGTTTGTGGTTTTTAACCGGTACACAAACGAGTCGGACGTTGTGACCGTGGATGCCGACAAGTACGCCCTTTTTGACAACAAGAGTATTTTTGCCAAACTTCCCGAGGCCTGCCCCTTTTTCCGGCACCAGCCGGGTTCTGAAAAAGCGTTCTGCACGGTGCACCTGACCCGGCCCGAGATCTGCCGGGACTACGGGTGCTGGCGGATGCTGATCCTGAACAGGACCGGCCGACGGGCGGGGAGGATCATGTTCTCCCGGTACCTCTGCTCGGAGGATCCGCTGGTGACCCGGATTTTTGAGGAGTGCATTGACCCGGTTCGGGAACCGGATGACGCCCGGTGGGATGAGATGGTCGTCCGGGTGTTGACGGAAAAAGGGTATGTGGTGAGGAAGTGAGGTTTAGGGTACTAACTGATCTTTCCGGAATCTTCGGTTAGCATCGTAAAGACATCGATGTTGATGCTTCCCATCGTCCCGTTACGCCGCAGGTAGTATTCCGCGAGGCGCTTGTCATTATCATAGAACGAGAACCAGTAACACAGTTTATAGGTATTTTTCTGATATCCGGGGATCGACGGGTAACTCTCTGTATCGTGGAGAATAATAACTCCCGGATCCTTCTGTGTCAGGGTATCCACATCTGAAACATTCCCGTAGAATACGATCTTCTTTGACCATATATCGCCCCGGTAATACCAGGGGAGCGGCCAGTAGGACTGAGATGCGATCACAACGACGCTGGAGTTGTCCATCAGCCCCATCACCTCCCGCAGATCCTCCGAGTTCTGGACCTGGACAATCGGCTCGTTGATATCCGCTGGAATAAACGCTACATGCCATGTCATCAGGGCCAGGAACAGGCAACCCAGAAGAGCAAAGGTAATTTTCTGCCAGTTCAGGAGATAGGTTGCGACAAAACACAGGGGAAGCAACTGGTGGATGAGCAGCCATGGCACCTTCTCGCCGACATACGCATAAAATGCCATCGTCAGGATCATCCAGTAGATACAGAACTGGAAGAAGAGCGTCGATTTTTCGCTGGTTGTTTTTGGTGTTATCATCTGCGACAGGCTGGTTGCCGCGAGATCCTTTGTTGACAACTCAAAACGACGTGTTTTCAGCCAGTTTTTCAGGCGCCTGCCGGTGAGAATCAGGTTTGAGCCTTTGAAGATAAACAGGAGTGTCCCCAGTAGCGCCAGGAGGAATATCGGTAATTCATAAAGAAGGTACAGGGGGATGTAGAAATAGAACGGGCCTCCAAGACGCTGTTCTTCATGCATGGCCGCCCAGTGATCCACGGCCTGGTACCATCCGGTGGTATTTACCTGGAAATTTTGTCCCACGAGGGTCTCCGGGTGCATGCCGAATGCTGAATAGAATGCAATCAGTATCCCTGCTGCGATGAATAAGCCGATACAAAGATCGTTTTTCCATTGTGGTGGGAGGCTGATACGTTTTTTCCAGAGTGCCAGCCCGAAAAATGAAATGAATATCAGCAATATGACCGGCATCTCTTCTTTACAGGAGAGTGCACCTGCTGTCGCGATTGCAGCGATGATGACATACCTCAACTGCCCCCGTTCGAGATAGTAGAGTATGGCGACAAGAAGGAGCAGGGTAAAAAAGAGCATGAAGACATCATGCCGGAGGAACCGGGAGAAATAGACCATATCCGGGGAGATCGCAATAAAGAGTGCGACAAGGAGGGTCTGCGCTTTTGTGATATACCCCAGCCGGTAAATACAGTAAACCAGTGGCACGAGCAATGTGCCAAACAATGCCGGAAGCAGTCGTGCGACAAGATCCGATGCGCCAAAAAGCGAGAACATCCCGGCGGTAACATAATACAGGAACGGCCCGTGGTAACTGGGATCGTAAACCCAGGTTCCGGTTGTCAGGAGATTATATGAAAACCATGAATGTATGGCTTCGTCGTGATGGAATAACTTGAGATCCAGCTGCCAGAATCTCATGATGATGGTAAGCAGCAGAATTAAAAGAAAAACCCGTTTAAAAGTAAAAACCTGTTTTATTTTATCGGGAAAAAAAGCGACCTTCTCCACGCGCTGCACCTTCAACTCCCGGGTACGATCTCTATGCCAATATCTTTTGGCACCTGAACACGTATCTGCCCAGCGATCCCCTTCACGCTAAAAAACGATTAATGAAATATTACGGCGGCATTTTACCCCGGGCGGGTTTCCGTTGGCGGTCAGACAAACCGCTCGAACCGCTCTTTTGTGGCCTTGCAGATCGGGCAGATGCCCGGTGGCTGCTCGCGTGCGCAAAGGTACCCGCAGACTTTACAGCGCCAGACCGGCAGCGGAAAGACCGGCAGGGCCGTTGTCGAAACAATCTGGACCGGATGGGATTTTCCCCGTTCCGAGCGGGGCGGGCGGCGCTCCGGCACCGGGGCAACCTTCTGTTTCCCGTTTACAATTGCCTCGTTCACGTACAGGGCGCAGTAACAGGCGCCGTGTTCCTCAATATCTGTGTCCCGGTAATCGCAGGGGCAGACGATATCGAGATCCTGATCTTTTATACCGGATGCAAGGCGGCACGGGCAGGCACGGTACCCGTACCGCTGCTCGTTTTTCAGGAGGCCCCGGACGAGATTTTTTACAAACTCCTCATCCGGATTCAGCCGGTACCCGTTTTTTTCAGCATCGGTTTTGAGCGTCAGGTATGCAGCATCGATGGCCGCTTCAGTAATTTCAGGGACATTCATACCGCAAACGCCTCCCGGATCTCCTGCTCGCGGAATCCTATGATTGCCCGCTTGTTATCGATCACGAGCGTAGGAAACGATCCGGTGCGGTTCCACTTCTCTATCGCGTCCAGTGCCGCGTTTTGCTCTTTTCCCTCCAGCAAATCGACATAATCATAATCAAATGCAATGCCGAGTTCCTCCAGCAGCACCTTCGTCTTATGGCACCACTGGCAGGTCGAGAGCGCGTACAGCATGACCTCTCCCCTGTTCTTTCCGTCCACGTGCGTTGGCGTTGTAAAACACCTTCAATGAAAGCAAATTGAGGCCTGTACTATATAACAATGGGGATTCGGGCCATAGTAGTTCAGAGAGAGCAGCCGGGTGGTATGCCATATCCTGACCCGTTTGCCCACCATTTCGGGGTGTTCATATTCCCGTACCGGACCCGGCATAGTGTCGGAAATTTTCCTGTACTGCAAGGCCATGAATGGCATTATCCAACAGGCCCGCACTGTCCTGTGCATCAGCGTTAATAACTAATCCGGCACATAAGATATGGACATCATGAAGGCGGTTCTGGGATTCGAAGACGGGGACTTTGCTGTCGGTGAAGGATTCGGGGTAAAAGGTGAATGTGCAGGAGAACTGGTCTTTAACACCCAGATGACCGGTTACATGGAATCTCTTACCGATCCGAGCTATTTCGGGCAGATCCTGATGTTCACCTTTCCCCAGATCGGCAACTACGGCGTCGATCATAAGAATTTCCAGAACCCGCGCGTATGTGCGCTGGGGTGTATCGCAAAAGAGATCTGCGAGAAACCCGAACATGAACCTTCCATCAGAACTTTTTTTGAAGAAAATAACCTCCTTGGGATGACCGGTGTCGACACCCGCGCACTGACTATCAAGGCCCGGGTGCACGGCACGATGCGGGCCGCTCTCGTGGTGGGAAGTGATGACGGTGCGTATGCGGTGGCGCTTGCAAAAAAGACGCCGTCCATCTGCGATATCATCCCCATCCCCGAGGTCTCGTGCAAAGAACCGTACCATATCCCCGGCACCGGGAAACGGATCGCGGTCATCGATCTCGGGATAAAAAAGAACATGCTCACCAGCCTTTCAAAACGGAACGGGGACCTGTATGTCTTCCCGTATAATGCCACATCCGACCAGGTTATGGCCTGCAAGCCAGATGCCCTCTTTGTGAGCAACGGCCCGGGAGACCCCAAGCAGGCCCCGGATGCGATCCACTGCATACAGGATCTTCTTGGGGATCTCCCCATTTTCGGGATCTGCATGGGCAACCAGGTCTCAGCCCTTGCCCTTGGCGGGGACACCTACAAGCTCAAGTTCGGCCACCGGGGGGCCAACCAGCCGGTGCGGTTCAAAGACGGACGGATCTTCATCACCACCCAGAATCATGGTTTTGCCGTGGACGCCGGATCCCTGCCGGAGGGATGCCATGTGTCCTACACGAACGTCAACGACGGCACGGTGGAAGGTTTCGAGAACGAGGGCCTGCGCCTGACAACGGTGCAGTTCCATCCCGAAGCCCACGGGGGGCCACGGGATACCGAGGCACATTTCTTTGACGCACTTTTCCGGAGGCTGGCGTAAATGCCCCGGCGGACAGATATTAAAAAAGTGCTGATCATCGGTTCGGGCCCGATCCAGATCGGCCAGGCCGCGGAGTTCGATTTCTCCGGTTCCCAGGCCTGCCGCTCCCTCCGTGAAGAAGGGGTCGAGATAGTTCTTGTCAACTCCAACCCGGCGACGATCATGACCGACCCGGAGATGGCAGAAAAGATCTATATCGAACCGTTACGGGCCAATATCATTGCAAAGATCATCGAGAAGGAGCGCCCGGACGGGATCCTCTCCGGCATGGGCGGCCAGACCGGCCTCAACCTCACCGCAGAGCTCGCCGAGATGGGTGCGCTCAAAGGTGTCGAGATCCTCGGTACGCCGCTCGAAGCGATC
This sequence comes from Methanoregula sp., assembly GCA_041652215.1. Classification (GTDB taxonomy): domain Archaea; phylum Halobacteriota; class Methanomicrobia; order Methanomicrobiales; family Methanospirillaceae; genus Methanoregula. The sequence continues at coordinate 12,889 of JBAZHU010000008.1, forward strand.
TACAAAGGTGAAGACCGGGAGAAATTCCGGGATCTCATGAACGAGATCGGCGAGCCGGTGCCGAAAAGCACGGTGATCAACACCTTAAGCCAGATCGACGAAGCGATAGCAAAGATCGGCCTGCCCGCCGTCGTGCGCCCTGCCTATACTCTTGGCGGAGCCGGCGGGGGGATCGGCAGGACCCGGGAAGAACTGACCCGGATCGTCGAACTGGGGCTCTCCCGGTCCCGTATCCACCAGGTACTCATCGAGCAGAGCGTGATGGGCTGGAAAGAACTGGAGTTCGAGGTGATGCGCGACTCGACGGACACGTGCGTTATCGTCTGTAGTATGGAAAATGTCGATCCGATGGGAATCCATACCGGGGAGAGCGTGGTCGTTGCACCCATCCTGACGCTCCGCGACGACGAGTACCAGATGATGCGCAGCGCCGCCATCCACATCATCCGTGCCCTCGACGTACAGGGAGGCTGTAATATCCAGTTCGCGTTCAAAGACGGGGAGTACCGGGTCATCGAAGTTAATCCCCGTGTCTCCCGGTCTTCCGCCCTGGCCTCGAAAGCAACCGGCTATCCTATCGCACGGGTCGCCGCAAAAATTGCTATTGGTTTACATCTGGACGAGATCAAGAACTCGGTTACCGGTTGTACAGCGGCGTCGTTCGAACCGACCATCGACTATGTCGTGGTAAAGGTTCCCCGCTGGCCGTTTGACAAATTCAAGGGTGCAGACCGGACGCTCTCAACATCCATGAAGAGTACCGGGGAAGTGATGGCTATCGGGAGGACGCTCGAAGAAGCGTTCATGAAAGCCAAGCGCTCGATCGATACCGATGTCCGGTCGCACACGAGCCCGAGCGAGATCCGGATGATCCTCTCCCGGCCGACCGATGAGCGTTTCCATTGCCTCTTCGATGCATTCCGCCAGGGTTTTACCATTGACGAGATTGCCCAGCTGACCTCCATCACACCGTTTTTCCTGGAGAAGATCAAGAATATTGTCGATCTGGAAAAACGCCTTGCCGCCGGCGGCAGCGACGCCGATATCTTCCTTGCAAAGACCTACGGGTTTTCGAATACCGAGATCGCACTGCTCACCGGAAAAGATGCAGATGCGATCGAAGAGCTGGTGGGCGCTCCGGTCTACAAGATGGTGGATACCTGTGCTGCGGAGTTTCCTGCTTCCACCCCTTATTTCTACTCGACCCGGGAAGAGACGAGCGAGATTGTCCGGGACAACCGGCAAAAAGTTCTCATCCTTGGTTCAGGGCCGATCCGGATCGGCCAGGGTATCGAGTTCGATTACTGTACGGTGCATGCGGTAAAGGCGTTGAGGGAAGAGGGCGTGGAAGTCCACATCGTCAACAACAACCCTGAAACGGTATCCACGGATTTCGATACCTCCGACCGTCTCTTCTTCGAGCCGATGCAGCTCGAGGATGTCACGAACATCCTCAGGACCGACCAGTATTGCGGTGTGATGGTGCAGTTCGGCGGCCAGAACGCAGTAAACCTCGCTGTTCCCCTTGAAAAGGAGATGAAACGACGGGGCCTCCCCACAAAGATTCTCGGCACGTCTCCGGACGCGATGGATATCGCTGAGGACCGCGACCGGTTCAGCGTTATGCTGACCCGGTTGCAGATCCCAAGCCCTGCCAACAGTTCTGCATATTCAGAAGCCGAAGCAAAGGATAAGGCTGAGAAGATCGGCTACCCGGTGCTTGTCCGGCCATCCTATGTGCTTGGCGGCCGGGCGATGGAGATCGTCCACGACACCGCAGAGCTTGAGACCTACATGAAGGAGGCAGTAAGGGTGAGCCGGCACCACCCGGTGCTGATTGACTCCTACCTGAGAAACGCTGTCGAGCTCGATATCGATGCGGTCTGCGATGGCGAAGAGGTTCTCATCGGTGGGATCATGGAGCACATCGAGCAGGCCGGCATTCACTCCGGGGATTCAGCCTGCGTCATCCCGACCCAGTCCCTTTCCCCGGAGATTGTTGCCACCGTCCGCGAATATACCAAAAAGATCGCGCTCGGCCTTGGCGTTGTCGGTCTTGTCAACATCCAGATGGCCGTAAAGGACAATGTAGTCTATATCCTTGAAGCCAACCCCCGGGCAAGCCGCACCGTCCCGTTTGTCTCAAAGGCAACCGGTCTTCCCATCGCAAAGATCGCGGCAAAAGTGATGATCGGAAAGAAACTGCGCGATCTGGGATTCTGTGAAAAAACAATCGATCATGTGGCAGTAAAAGAAGTGCTCCTGCCCTTCAACAAACTGATCGGAGTCGATACGATGCTCGGGCCGGAAATGAAGAGCACCGGGGAAGTCATGGGAATCGATTATGACTTCGGGCTTGCCTTTTACAAGGCCTGTATATCGGCGGATAACGAGCTGCCCCTCAAGGGAAATGTCTTTGTCTCGGTCAACATTGAGCAGAAAGATGAAGTGATCCCCATTGCCCGGAGCCTGCGCGATCTTGGCCTTACTCTGTACGGGACAGAGGGCACCGTGGACTACCTGCATGAGGCGGGTGTGGAAGCGCATCTCGTATGGAAAGTTCAGGAAGGTTCTCCTAATGTGCTTGATATGATGCATCACGGTGAGATCCAGCTTATTATCAATACCCCCCAGGATCGGCAGTCCCGGCAGGATCATTACCAGATCATGCGGGCAGCTGTCGATTTCGGCATCCCCTACATTACGACCCTGCAGGCAGCGCGTGCAGCGGCGCTTGCGATAGATGCGATAAAACACGAAAAGATGACGCTCGAACCGATCAGTCATTATCTTAAATAACTTCGACGGAACTGACGGGTCTCCCTTTTTTTTGACTGTTTCTGTGCCAGAGTAATAATGACCTGCAGACAGGTCTGAATCGTATTCTAATAGAATATCCTTAAATACCGAGATAACAAAAAATCATGCATGAAGAAAATTATTGTTGTTCTTGTAGTCCTGTTTATCGGGATCCTGTTTGCGGGATGTACGTCCCAATCGACAACCGCAACAACCCCGACGCCGACGGAAGTTCCAACAACTGTTGCGACCCCTGTCTTAACAGTCATCCCGACCACGATTGTCACCCCTAACGTGACGGCAAATGTGACTGCCAATGTAACAGCCACCCCGACAGCAACGGCTGTCCCTCAAAAGGTAGTAATGATTACATTTACGCAGGATCTGGTTTTAACGCCGGATTCGACAGTATATGTGCCGGTGGGAACCAAGGTCTCCTGGTTCAATAACGATCCCTTCAAGCCCCATGGGGTTCAGGCACTTGACGCAGAGAGCGGGAAGTATTTTGGTGACCAACTGTCACAT
>JBAZHU010000009.1:0-15901 GCA_041652215.1 Methanoregula sp.
ATGATGGCAAGGTGTGGGTCAACGACATCGATCACCCGACAGAGGGACTCGAGTTTGTCCCGGTCCCGTACTTCGACATATGACTGCTCAATGGCCGGGACGGTGAGTTCCTGATACTCGACATGGACAAACTCCGGCTTGTTCTGGAATCGTTTTGAGATCTCGATGATTGGCTGGGGCATCGTCGCTGAGAACAGGAGCGTCTGCCTCTTCTGCGGGACGCGTTTTAATATGCGCTCGATGTCGTCCCTGAAGCCCATGTCGAGCATCTGGTCAGCCTCGTCAAGCACGACCATGAAAACATTGTCGAGCGAGAGAGTGCGGCGTTTTAAGTGGTCCATTACACGGCCGGGTGTGCCGATTACGATATGGACACCCTGAGCAAGCGCCCTGAGCTGGCGTTCGATGGGCTGGCCGCCATAGACCGGCAGTACCGTGATCTTCGGGAGGTATGCGAGGAGATGAGAAAATTCCTCGGCGATCTGGATGGCGAGTTCACGGGTCGGGCAGAGCACGATAGCCTGCACAACCTTCTGCGATGCATCGATGTTTTCGATAACGGGAATGCCAAATGCTGAGGTTTTGCCGGTACCGGTCTGCGCCTGCGCAGTCACGTCACGGCCGGCCTGGATAAGGGGGATGGCGAGTGCCTGGATAGGGGTGGGCTCTTCAAAGCCCATATTTTCTATGGCTTTCGCGATCTCTTTTGAGAGCGAGAGATCGGAAAACTGCAACCTTGAGTTCATATCGCACGACTATTTGGCGCGCAGGTTCATAAGATGGTACCCCAGTTTTCATGGACTTGTCCGTTCATATTACGAATTTCCGGAACTGCCCGTTTTTCTCTTCAGGATATCCGCGCGCACCCATGGTATCCCCGGTTCTACTGGCTGTATTATGAGAGGAGCGCTACTAACGGGAATTATCCAATAGGGAGAACCATGAAAGTTGTCGCATTCAACGGGAGCGCACGCAGGGACGGGAACACTGCGATCCTTGTACGGACACTGTTTAAGGAACTAAAGAAAGCAGGTATCGAGACCGAACTGGTGCAGCTGGCCGGAAAGAAGATGCACGGGTGTCTGGGCTGCGGGAAGTGCCGGGAGAAGAAAGACCGACGCTGTATTATTGACGATTTCGCAAACGAATGCATCAAAAAGATGGACGAGGCGGACGGGATTATCCTTGCGTCCCCGACGTACTTCTCGGACGTGACCTCCGAGATGAAGGCGCTGATCGACCGGTCGGGTTTTGTCGCGATGGCAAACGACCATATGTTCCGGCGCAAGGTCGGGGCGGCGGTCGTTGCGGTGCGCCGGGGCGGGGCGATCCATACGTTCGATACCATTAACCATTTCTTCTTTATCAGCGAGATGGTGGTGCCGGGCTCGAACTACTGGAATGTCGGGATCGGGCTTGAGAAAGGTGATGTGGAAAAAGACGAGGAAGGTCTTGAAACGATGAAGGTGCTTGGCGAGAACATGGCCTGGCTTATGAAGCAACTCAAAAAATAATCTGTCACGCACCCAAAAGTTCCCGGATAAAAAATGTGTTAGGCCAAGCCCGGGGGAACAGCACCTGGCGCTCGTTCGGGGTTTACCCGTTCGAGAGCAAGTGCGGCCTGGTTTGCAAATGCGGTAAGGATACGGGACCGCTCGTAACTGATGCCGTCGGCCGCCTCTACGGGTTTTAGCCCGAGAATTCCCAGCACGCATAATAATGACGAACAGGGTACCGGAAGAGAGGATTACCCGGTTTATCCTCCCAATTTTTTTTTGAAAAAAAAGAAAAACGCCCGAAAATTTACTGCCCGAAAGTTTTTGGAAGGGGTCTCAGGTCCGGGTTTTGGCGGTTCCTGCGCAAAAACCGGGCTTTTGAACTGGTGTGGGTATGGGTCTTGCCGCCAGATATGGGATGGATATCAGTTCTGGTTGATGTTATGGCAATTCGTACGCAATGAACAGGAGTTTGGTGCCAATCAATTCTGATCCAATACCCTCACCCCAGTTTCAGGGATTCGAAAAGAAGTTCCTGATCCGCCGCTCGGGCATCCCCTACGGAGCAATGGGATATCAGAATGTTAAGATGTGCTTGTTTTGAAACGGGTTTTTCAATGGAGGCCTGGTTAAAAACCCTCACACCTCCACGGTCATCCCGTCCTCTGACACCACCAGTCCCGGGCATTCCTTCTCAAACTGCGCCTTCAGTGCCCGACGCTCCCCGATGGTCTTATAGACCTCCGCCCCGAAGTGCATCAGCGCAAGCCGCTTTGCCCCGGCCCGCTTCGCGACCGAGATCGCATCCTCCGGGTTCATGTGCGGCCAGAGCGGGCTTTTCACCCCCGGTTTCAGCCCGCATTCTGTGATCAGGAGATCTGCACCGCGTGCGAGGGTTACCGCATTGTCGCAGATCCCCGTGTCCGTGCAGTAGGTTACCACCTTCCCGTCAATCTCGAACCGGTAGCCCATGCAAGGGACGGGGTGGACGAGCGGCAGGCAGGTCACCTTGAACGGCAGTTCGTGGGGGCCGTCTGCAAGTTCGGTCACGGTCACCGCAAAGGGAACCTCGTCAAGCGGGACCGTGTACGGGTTCCGGACCAGACCCGCAAGATTTTCCGTCGTCCCAATCCCTCCGCAGATGGTCAGGCCCTTTTTAAACCGGAACTTCACGAGCACGTGGAGCCCTTCCGTGTGGTCGAGGTGGAAGTGGGAAAGGAAGAGAAATGCCGGCTTGTCCTGCGTCATGTACCGGTCGGCTTTGGCGATCCCATTCCCTGCGTCGAGGATGATATCATAGTCCCGCGTCGCAATCAACGCCGAGACCGTGTTTCCCGTCTCTGAATCGTACCACCCGTTCGTCCCAAGGAAGGTAACCTGCATAATCGTGAGTTGGCCTTCTTTCCTCATCAAAGTGCAGGTACGAGTGTTCGTGCGCGAGGAACACATGAACGGGATTTTTACCTCACCCGGTCGATAGTAGAAGAACCAGTCCGGTGCCCCTGGCACCGGAGGAGTAGTGCATGAAAAACATCACGTGTCTTATCCTGTGTGCCGCCCTGCTCGCCATTGCCGTATGTGCAATCCCGGCCGGCGCGGTTGTCCTCCAGGTAACCGTTAAAGGTACAGTCTCGGATATTTCGTCTGAAACCAACACCCTGACCTTGTCTGCCCCCTTGCAATACGGGTGCGACTATGGCTCGGGCACGTCTGCCCCGGTCTGCTCGTGGACGCCGTTGAATTCCACAACCCTCACCGGCACTGTCCCTGATCAGGCGACCTTCTCCGTCATTGCCAAAGGCGATCAGGCCGTTGCCGTCAGCCTCGGGGGCACTGGGGGGACATGGATCTCGCTTGCGAAACTCTACGGCTCCGGGACGTCTGCGGACGACGCAACCGATGAGATTGGCGATATCGGGAGCCTTCCCGTCGCACTCATCGGGGATTATGCAGTGAGCGCTGGTACTGTGCCCGATTGCTCTGCCTGCACCGGCACGACCTGCACGGCCACTTCATCGAATGTGACGGTCACGAGCGGCAAGATGACCGTGGCGGAAAAGACGCTCCTTCCCGGCCAATCTCTCTTTTTCAACGGCAGGAATGACGCGTCGAGCGTGAACGTCACCTTCGTGAAAGGCGAAGCGTTATCTGGCACCTGTCCCGGGAAAGCCGGCCTCGTCGGAGGCGTCCAGCCGGTCTCTGATTATATCGTGCATATCGTTCCCCCGCTTGCGGTCACGGTAACAACTCATGGGACCGACGCACTGGTTACGGGAGAATCCACGGCTGCTGCCTCCCCGGCAGTATCATCAGTGCCTGCGGCGGCCGCCACTACCACGCCCACGTCTGCGCTTCCCTTTGCCGGGCTCAGTATCCTTGGCCTTGGCATTGCCGCTCTTGCCCTTGCCGGCCTGCACCGCAGGAACTGACCCCCGGCAGTCTCTCTTTTTTTGGTCCGATCACAATCTCCATGTACCGGTTCGCCGCAATGCGTACCTGATAAACGTATGATTCCCGTTCCGGATGGTGACCCTTTATGGTACAGGTAAGAGTCGGCGTGCACGTTTCGATTGCCGGTTCGCTCGATCTCGCGGTCGACCGGGCAACAGATGCCGGTTGCAATGTCTTCCAGCAGTTCTCCCGCAACCCCCGGGGCTGGGGGTTCAAATCCCTGTCCGATGAGGATTGCGACCTCTATAAAAAGAAGATTGCAACCACCGGCCTCCTCCCGGTCGACCACATGCCATACCTCCCGAACCTTGCCTCACCAAAGCCCGAGATCTGGGAAAAGTCCGTCCAGACGCTGACATCAGAACTCGACCGGTGCGGCAGGCTTGGCATTCCCTACCTTGTCACCCATCTCGGCCACCATCTCGGGGACGGGATCGCGGGAGGCAGGGCCCGTGTCATAAAAGCGGTGAATATGGCGCTCGAATCATCGGAATCAAAAGCCATGCTGCTCCTTGAAAACACTGCGGGAGAGAAGAACAGCGTCGGCAGCAGTTTCGAACATATCGGGGCGATCGTACGGGAACTCCCGCAAACAGAACGGATCGGTATCTGCTTCGATACCTGCCACGCGTTTGCCGCAGGTTACGAACTGCGTACAGAAGAGGGCATTGCCGCAACTCTCGCGCAGTTCGACGAGCAGGTCGGCCTCTCTATGCTCCGCGTGATCCACCTCAACGATACGAAGGGTGATCGCGGCAGCGGGCTTGACCGGCACGAGCACATCGGGATGGGGTTCATCGGTGAGGAAGGGTTCCGGCGCCTCCTTCACAACCCGGTCTTTGTGAATCTCCCGCTTGTCTGCGAGACGCCGGTGGACGAGCGAAGGGATGACCGGGGCAATATCCGGAAAGTCCGCGAACTTGCGGCTTAAAAAAAGATACTATTGGTATGTTCCCTAAATGGGAGACCAATGCATCTCTATCGTAACACTTTCATCTTCCCGGGAGAGGGTGATAATCCGGGGGACGTGCACGAATGTCATACGTATAGGATACAATGTGGCAGGGAATATTGAATTTTCCTGGTCATATATCTATTGTCCTGGGCGAATGTAATCTCTATGAATTATTGTTTTTTAGTCCGGGATTTTACCAGATTAGGCTCTTCGCCGTGACCCGGCTCGCGCGGCCGGGTTTTCTCCCACGCCCTTATTATACCATACTCCCAATAGTTCTGCACGAAAGCAACATTTGACGGCACTTCTGTGCTGACCGACAGGGATGGGCGGATGCTGTACGACCAGAGCGGGTACGGGCGTCCCGAGGGGGAAGGCATACGGCTTGCCCCACAGGAAGCCCTCTACCTGCTCCACCGCCAGAAGATCGATATCCCAGGATCTTCATTCGACACGCTGCTTGCCGGGTACGCCGACCAGCGCAACTTCCTGCGCAGTTTCCTCGTATACCGCGACCTGCGCGAACGCGGGTATGTCGTCCAGACCGGGCCCCACGATTACCGGGTCTTCCGTCGCGGTGAGAAACCGGGGACGGGCGAGTCGCTCTATCTTGTCCGGGTACTCTCCGAGCGTGACCCGATCCGGTTTGCCAAGCTGATCGAGGAAGTGGTTACCTCGCGTAACATGCGCAAACAGTATGTCCTTGCCGTGGTGGACGATGAGGATGAACTCACCTACTACGAGATCAAGCTCCAGAAACTTGCGGATGCCACTGCACCGCTTCCTGCGATCGCACTCCATGAAGCAGTGCTCGTGGGAAAATCCGCGATGGTCCGGGTGCCGCCACAGTCGGATCTTGAGATCGCGGGGTTCGGGAAACGGCTTGATGACGAGCGGCTCATGATCTCGCCCGTCGAACTCCTGTACCTGATGGGCGCCGGCATCCTCCATACAAAAAAAGATGGCAGACCTCTCACACCTGCCGGTTATTTTACTCTGGCTTCGGAGACCGATACGGAGCTCGCTGAAAAAGACAAGGTCTACACCGAGCTGCGCCGGCACGATTTCACGCCCCGGACCGGCTATAAGTTCGGCCACCATTTCAGGGTATACTGCGGGAAGAATGTGCACTCCGACCTGCTGGTGCATGCGATAGAAAAAGAGGCGGTCATGCCCATGAGCGTAATCTCGCGGTCGGTCAGGATGGCGCACAGTGTCAAAAAGAAGATGTTATTTGGCTGCGTACATACTACCGGTATCCAGTTCGTCGAATTTGCGCGGATTAAATTATAACGATAAATACGAGCGTTTCCATCATGACAGAACCGCAGATCAACCCGTGGTCAAGCACCCCCTCTCTTGACGTCGAAAAGACCTTTGCCGAGTTCGGCATCGACCCGATAGCACCAGTCCTCGCGGAACTTCCCGAGATCCCGTACTTCATGCGCCGGGGGATCGTGGTCGGCCAGCGGGATTACCTCCCGATCGCCCGGGCGATCCGGAACCACACGCCGTTTCACCTTCTGACCGGGTTCATGCCCAGCGGCCATCCGCACCTCGGGCACCTGATGCTCATGCGGGAGATTGTCTGGCATGTGCAGCAGGGAGCAAACGGGTACGTGACGATTGCCGACCGGGAAGCGTACGCAGTCCGGGGCCTGTCGTGGGAGAAGTGCAGGGAGTACGGGAAGGAGTATCTTTCCTGTCTCTATGCTCTCGGCTTTGAAGGGCAAACCTATTTCCAGAGTAAAAACGAGCGGCTCAAGGATCTTGCGTTTGAAGCGGCGACGAAAGTGAACTTTTCCGAATTGTCAGCGATCTACGGGTTTACCCCGGAAACCGCGCTTGCCCATGCGGACAGCGTGATCACGCAGGTGGCAGACATCCTGTATCCGCAGGTCGACCGTGAACCGGCGCCGACGCTTGTTCCGGTGGGAATCGACCAGGATCCCCACATACGGCTCACCCGAGGGATCGCCCACAAGTTCCGGATGTTCACGGTCGAAGAGCGCGACGGGTACATCAGCGTGCGCTCGAAGAACGCGCCCGAGACTGCGCTTGAAGCGGTAAAAAAGGCGTTCCCGCACGCGAAAAAATACGAGGGCCATGTGGACATCAAAGGCGCCGAATGCATCGATGTAAGTGCAAAGGTGCGGGAGATCGAGCGGGCCTGCGGGGGCTACGGGTTCTACACCCCCTCCTCAACCTACCATGTTTTCCTTCCGGGCCTCACCGGCGGCAAGATGTCGTCGAGTATCCCGGAGAGCCTGATCTCGTTCTACGAGCCCGAGGCAGCGGTACGAAAGAAAGTGATGAGCGCCCTTACCGGTGGCAGGATGACGCTTGAGGAGCAGAAACGGCTCGGCGGCGAACCGGAGAAGTGCACGCTCTATCTCCTCAACATGTTCCACATGGTGACCGACGACGCACAGCTCGCGGAGATCCACCGGAAGTGCAAAGCAGGGGAGATCACCTGCGGGCAGTGCAAGAAGGAGACGGCAGACCGGGTCGTGGCGTTCTTAAAGGAGTTCAAGGAGAAGATGGACGTGGCAGCAGAGACGATCGAGGTGTGAGAGACGATGGCTGAACTGACATTAAACGAGAAGAGGCTGCTTGCTGCGCTCGAAAAATCGGGAACAAAAACGGTCGATGTCCCGCAGGTTGCAGCCGCGATGAATGCGACGTCCGAAGCGGTCGTCCAGTGGGCGCACCTCGCGATGGACAACGGGCTTGTTCAGCTCGAACGCATTGTCGAAAAATCATTTACGTACACCGGGGAGGGCTCTGCGTACCGTGCCGCAGGGCTCCCCGAGACCCAGCTCCTCAACGCCATAGGGGAATCGGGCATTAGGCTTGCCGATCTCCAGAAACACCCGGCGTTTAATATCGGTTTTGGGCAGCTCAGGAAAAAAGGGCTGATTGCCGTCGCCGGGACAGATGTCACAAAGTCCGTCGGGGCCTCCACTGCCGATGATGAGGCGGCCCTGGCAGACCCAAAAAGCGCCGGTACTAATGCAAAGGATCTGATCAAGCGCAAGCTGCTCACCGAGACTGAAACCGTCCGCTACACGGTTGCCCTCACTCATGCCGGCGCACAGATTGCACACGCCGGCCTCGACCTCACCGAAGAGATTGGCACGCTCACCCGGGACCAGATCCTCTCCGGTGCATGGAAGGCTGCAAACCTGCGCAGGTACGATATCCACAAGCTGCCAAAGACAGTCTACCCGGGAAAATCCCACCCGTACCAGCGGCTCATCGACGAGATGCGCCAGATCCTTTTGGAGATGGGCTTTACCGAGATGCACGGCGGGATCGTCCAGAGCGCGTTCTGGAACTTCGACGCCCTCTTCCAGCCCCAGGACCACCCGGCCCGGGAGATGCAGGATACCTTCTACCTTAACGAGAAAGCACCGCTTCCCGAGGGTTGGGAGAGCCTCCGCGACATGCACGAGCACGGTGGGGACACCTCGTCGACCGGCTGGGGAGGGAAGTGGAACCCGGAGAAGGCCAAGCAGTGCGTGCTCCGAACTCACACGACGAGCCTTTCCATCCAGTATCTCGTCAACCACCCGGAGCCGCCGGTGAAAGCGTTCTGTGTCGGCAGGGTGTACCGCCGCGAGGCCATCGATCCCACCCACACGCCCGAGTTCGAGCAGCTCGAAGGGATCGTGATGGACAAGGGCGTCACCTTCCGCCACCTGCTCGGGTTTTTAAAGGAATTCTACCAGCGGATGGGATTTGAGGACGTGCGGTTCCGGCCCGGCTTTTTCCCGTACACGGAGCCCTCGGTCGAGCCCGAGATCTGGGTCGACGGCCTTGGCTGGGTCGAGATGGGTGGGGCCGGGGTCTTCCGTCAGGAAGTTACTGCCCCGTGGGGTGTCACCTGTCCGGTGCTCGCGTGGGGCCTTGGCGTGAGCCGGGTCGCGATGTTCCGGCTCGGGTTAAAGGACCTGCGGCAGCTGTACCAGAGCGACCTTGAATGGATCAGGAATAGTCCGGTTCATGCCCCGGCAAAAGCCGGGAGGAAGGCGTAACATGGCAATCATCAGCCTTTCCTACAAGTACCTCGAACGGCTCACCGGGACCGACCGGGAAACGATCTTAAAGCGCCTGCCGATGATCGGCTCCGAGATCGAGCGTGTCGAGGAAGATCATGTCGATGTCGAGTTCTTCCCCAACCGCCCCGACCTCTTCTCGGTCGAGGGTGCGGCCCGGGCAATGCGGGGATTTCTGGGGATAGAGACCGGTCTTCCGAAGTATCCCGTGAAATCCTCCGGGATTACGTTCACCATCGACACGAATCTTGCTACTATCCGGCCCTGCCTTGCGTCCGCCGTCATCCGGAATGTCTCCTTCGATGACGAATCAATCCTCTCGGTCATGGCGCTCCAGGAGGCGCTGCACTGGGCGGTCGGCAGGGGCCGGAGCAAGGTCGCCATCGGCATCCACGACCTCGACACGGTTACGCCGCCGTTTCACTATACGGCATCGCCGAGGGACCGGAAGTTTGTCCCGCTGGATTTCACCAAAGAACTCACCCTTGACGGCATCCTTGCCGAACACCCGAAGGGTAAGGACTACGCGAAGATCGTAAAAGACTTCCCGCTCTTTCCCCTTATCACCGATAACGAGGATCATGTCTGCTCGTTCCCGCCGATCATCAATGGCGAGCGGACCCGGGTGACGACGAAAACAAAGAATATCCTGCTTGATGTGACCGGCACCGATCAGCGTGCGGTCAACGTCGCGGCAAACATCATCTGCACGGCCCTTGCCGAGGCCGGCGCGACCATCGAGAGCGTGGAGATCAACGGGAAAACCTTCCCTGATCTTGCTCCCACTGAGCGCACGGTGAGCGTCCGCGAGTGCTGCGATCTTGTCGGGGTCGAACTGTCTGCCCCGCAGATGGCTGCGCTCTTAGAAAAGATGCGGTTTGGTGCACAGCCGGTCGGATCAGATAAGGTCAGTGTGCAGGTGCCCTGCTTCCGGGCCGATATCCTGCACGACTGGGATCTCTTCGAGGATGTTGCCATCGCCTACGGGTACGAGAACTTCGATGTGCAGATCCCCCCGACCTTCTCTGTCGGGAAAGATCACCCGGCAAACACGATTGCCGGCCAGGCCCGCGCGATCCTTGCAGGGCTCGGGTACCTTGAGGTAATGCCCTTTACGCTCACGAACGAACGGGTGCTCTACGATTATCTCCGGCGTCCCCGTTCGCCTCATGTCCTGCATCTCATGCACCCGATCAGCGAGGAGTATACGGTCGTCCGGACCGATATCCTGCCCCTCCTCATGGAGATGCTCCAGGTCAACCGGCACCGCGAACTGCCGCAGCGGATCTTTGCGACCGGCGATGTGGTGGCCGATCTCCAGACCGGCCAGAAACTCGCGGCAGCATCCACGCATCCGGCCGCTGATTTCTCCGAGGCCTATGCCCACGCTGATGCGGTGCTCCGTGAACTGGGTATCACCTACACGGTCGAAGAATCAAAAGACGATGCATTTATCGACGGCAGGAGAGCCGACATCATGGTAAACGGGAAAAAGATCGGGGTGTTTGGCGAGATCCATCCCGCCGCGCTCGCCGCATTTGAGCTGGAACACCCGGTCGCAGCCTTTGAGCTCGATCTCAGAGCCGTACCGGGATATCCCGTCCTGCAAGATACTCTTTTACGTTGCGGACAGTAAACTCGCCATAGTGAAAGACGCTTGCCGCAAGGCAGGCATCTGCTTTTCCTTTGGTAAACCCGTCGTAGAAATGTTCGAGCGTCCCGACGCCCCCACTGGCGATCACCGGGATGTTGGCTGATTCCGATATTGCCCGGGTGATGGCGATATCGAAACCGTTTTTCGTCCCGTCAGTTTCCATGCTCGTCAAGAGGATCTCCCCGGCGCCGCGTTCCTCCGCCTCTTTTGCCCAGCGGACCGCGTCGATCCCGGTGGGCTTGCTCCCTCCGTAGATAACGACCTCGTACCAGCAGGTCCTGCCGTCACATAACTTCACCCGGATTGCTGCCGGGTTTTCCGTGAAGTTACGGCGGACATCCATCGCGACCACGATACACTGCGTCCCGAAGGACTCCGCGCCTTTGGTGATGATGGACGGGTCGTGCACGGCGCTCGTGTTCAGGCTCACCTTGTCGGCGCCAGCCCGGAGGATCTGCTGGATATCGTCGAGCGTCCGCAGGCCGCCCCCGACAGTGAGCGGGAGGAAGAGCTGGTCGGCCGCCCGCTGGATCAGGTCGATGATAATGCCGCGTTTCTCCTTTGAGGCGGTGATATCGAGGAATACCACTTCGTCGGCACCCTGTTCGTTGTAGCGTGAGGCAAGCTCCACCGGGTCACCGGCATCCCGGAGGCCTAAGAAATTTGTCCCTTTTACAACCCTGCCGTCTTTGAGGTCCAGGCAGGGGATGATCCGTCGCGTGAGCACCATTTCATTCTTGTTTTCTCCTGCTAGGGCTATTTACCTATCTGCATTTTCCTGACACACCTTCGCGCGGGGAAGTTTATGTGCATTGGTCGCCCTAAGGAATGGGTACTAAAACGAACCGGTTCCTGTAAGGGTTTGAGAGCCGGTCACGGAGTCTTTTATGAGTAATACCGGGAAACTGAAGATCGACTGGGCGGCACAGTACATGCCGGTGCTTGCCTCGATAAAAAAGCAGTTCGAGAAAGATAAACCGTTTAAAGGCATGACGATCGGCATGGCCCTCCATGTAGAGGCAAAGACGGCTAACCTCGTCCAGACGCTTGCTGCCGGCGGTGCAAAGGTCTACATCACGGGCTGTAACCCGCTCTCCACGCAGGACGATGTGGCAGAGGCCTTAAACGACGTCAAAAATGTGCACTGCTACGCAAAGCGCGGGTGTACTGTGGAGGAGTATTACGCGGCCATCGAGCAGGTGCTTGATGCGGCACCCTCCATTACCATCGACGATGGGATGGATCTCATCCACTACCTGCACACAAAGCGGCGCGAGCTCTTGAAGAA
The DNA here is from genome assembly GCA_041652215.1 of Methanoregula sp. Taxonomy (GTDB): domain Archaea; phylum Halobacteriota; class Methanomicrobia; order Methanomicrobiales; family Methanospirillaceae; genus Methanoregula. The sequence goes on from JBAZHU010000009.1 coordinate 11,903, forward strand.
GGTAATCGGCGGGTGCGAGGAGACCACGACCGGTATCCACCGGCTCCGGGCAATGGCGGCCGAGAAGAAACTCGAGTTCCCGGTCGTCGCGGTCAACGACACCCCCATGAAGCGGTTCTTCGACAACGTGCACGGGACCGGGGAGAGCGTTCTTTCCTCGATCATGATCACGACAAACGCGCTTATTGCCGGCAAGTATTTCGTCGTTGCCGGCTACGGGTTCTGTGGACGCGGCCTTGCCAAAAAAGCCCACGGGCTTGGGGCAAAAGTCGTGGTCACCGAAGTCGATCCCCGCCGTGCCCTTGAGGCGCACATGGACGGGTATCACGTCATGACCATGGACCAGGCCGCAGAGATCGGGGATATCTTTGTCACGACCACCGGGAACACGAGCGTGATCGGGAAGAACCAGTTCGGGAAACTGAAATCCGGCGCGATCCTCGCAAACGCCGGCCACTTCAATGTTGAAATTGACGTTGCGTGGCTTGAAAAACACGCGGACTCAACCGTTGAACGCGATGGGATCATTACCTATTTCCTCAAGGGAAAACCGATCCATGTGCTCGCCGAAGGACGGCTCGTGAACCTTGCAACGCCAAAAGGCATGGGCCATCCCATCGAGGTCATGGACTTAAGTTTCGCCCTCCAGGCACTCTGCGCCCGGTACATCGCTGAGAACGGCTCGTCGCTCAAGGGCGGCGTCTACGAAGTCCCGAATGAAATAGACGAGCAGGTTGCCCGGCTCAAACTTGCGTCACTCGGGCTCTCCATTGATGAGCTGACTGCGGCTCAGAAAAAATACCAGTGCAGCTGGGATATCGGGACATAATCCCCCTGGTTCCCTGCATTTCGATCATCTCTTTTTGGCTCTCTGCGTATCAGGAATTTTTATCCTTCCCGTCCCGCGTAGAGGTATTCCTGCGCGTACCCGCAGTATTCCCCAAAATGCCTGCGTGCAAAATTCCGTATCGTGTCGTACTCCCTCCCGGTCAGGGCTGAATCGTTGGAGAGCGAGGGGAGGTAGTGTTCGCGCATGATCCGCCGGATCCAGACATCGACCGGGAATGATTCGTACTTCTGGAATGCAAAGAGCAGGACGCAGTCCGCTGCTTTTGGTCCGATGCCGGAGAACTTCATCATCTCCCGGCGGGCATCCTCATACGGCAGTGCAGCGATAGTTTCTGCCCAGTTATTTTGTCCGTCCACATCGCATGCAGTTTTGAACACGTAGGGCATGCGGTAGCCGAGCCTGCATTCTGCAAGCGATGACGCATCGCCGGTGCAGGAGATTCGTGAGGGATCGGGAAACGCAAAAAACTTCCCGTCTCCTGATACGATCCCGGTCCCGAACTGCTGCGCAATGGTCGCAATTCGGCGCCGGATCATCGGGATGTTGGAGTTCGTGGCGCAGATATACGAGCAGAGACACTCCCACGCAGGCTGCCGCACGAGGCGCAGGCCCCGGCACCGCTCGATCGCTTCGTAGATGAACGGATCGCGGTCGATCGCTGCAAGGACCGCTTCAAGATCGAGGTCAAGGGAAAAATAGTGCCGGATGAATGCTTCGTCCGCGCCTTCGTACGTGAGGATCGCGCCCTTTTGCCGGCACCGGATTGCCTGGCTCCCCACAACCCCGCACCACCAGCCGTCGGCGCTGCGATCCCAGCGGAAGACCTGGCCGCACCCGAGCGTCTGATCAAGAGAGAACGGCTGGTCCGGGCGAAGCGCGATCCTCGGCATGATGTGTCTTTCCCGTCACATATCTGCGTTTGAACTTTTTAGAACATGGCCCCATACTGAAGTTATCCCCGTGACGCACCGATTTACTATCGTGCAGTCATTTTACCGGCTGGCAAAAAACAGAACGGATAGTCTTTTAATATATAAATTAACAGTTCTTTTCATGGAATTAACAGAAACCCTCAAGGCATTTATCGAAGATGGCGGAGACTGGGAACGCAAACAGACCACTGTTGCGGGTGTCTCTATCATCCGGCTTCCTGCCATGAAAAACCGGCCTGCATCTCTCGCCATTGACATCAACCCTGTCGGAGAGACCGGGCTTCCCATGAAAAAGAAGGGAATCATGGTTATGAACGCCACCGAGCTTGCGGCATTCCGGGCGATCTTTAATAACGATAAGGTAGACGGCCTGCTCAAGGCACTCGAAGAAGTCCTTCCCGAGCGCAAAACGGCGGCAAAATCCAAAAAAGCGGATGTTCTGCAGTTATAACCCGCACCTGACAGGAAAATAACGGCAACCCCCGGAGTGATAAACATAAAATTACTGCCGATTATTTCGGTTTTTATTCTCGCTCTTGTACTATCGGGTGCCGGGTGTCTCGGTACCGGGATCCCTGCCATCAACAAGACAGACCCCCCTGCGGTAGTTGTCGATTATCAACGATCCGGGGGTAGTGACGGTGTCCACGATCGTCTCGTGATCTTTGATAACGGGGAGGCGGTCGTCTCCGGGCGGTCAGCCAGTACCGTAATGACCCTGAATGCGACCGATATTGCGCTCATTTCTGCATTGTTTAACCAGTCCCAGTTCTGGCAGCTTCAGACCAACTATTCGGCACCCCATAGCAGCGCAGACCTGATGACGTATACGATCAGTTATCATGGCAAGACCGTGACTGCCGCAGAAACCGCCATGCCACCGTCGCTCAAAACGGTGGTTGGGGAACTGGATCGGATCCTCCAGCGCGTCAGCCCGCAGAAATCCGTTTATCCAACGCTGGGGATCACACGGTAATGGCCGGTGGCTCCGGTGTTTTTTCCCGGAAAACCCCCCCCATTCCTTTAAGAGAATCTTCCTGAAGTGATACCTTCGTGAGCCTGCTTTTGTAGGTCTGTAAAAAAAACCCGGTCAGTCGTGTCATCGGACGAAAACGTCGGTTGGGCAATCCCGGCAGACCCTCTGTAAAAAAAAAGATTATTCTTTCTTATACATGCACGACTGCACATCGTGGCCGAGTTTCCCGATTGCATCGGCGCGGCAGCGCTGGCAGTGCCGCATCTGTTTGACGTATTTTGAGCAGGCGTCCTGCATCTTCTTTTTCATCTCGGGTGTCGGCGGGATGATATCGGCGAACTTGTACTGGGCGATCAGCGGGATGAGGTTGAAGGTATAGACACCCATTTCGCCGACTTTCTTTGCGATATCGACGATATGATCCTCGTTGATGCCCGGGATGTAGACCGTATTTATCTTGACTATCATATGCTGTTCGACGGCCATCTCGATGCCCTTTAACTGCTGCGCAAGGAGCAGTTTCGCCGCCTCAATTCCCGTGTACCGCTTGCCCTTGTAATCAACAAACTGGTAGATCTTCGCCCCGATCGCCGGGTCGATCGCGTTGAGCGTAACGGTGATATTTCCCACGTCGTACTTCTGGAGCAGATCGATCTTGTCCGGCAGGAGAAGGCCATTTGTGCTGATGCACTTGATGACGCCCGGATATTTTTCGTGAAGTTTGCGGAGCGTCTCGAATGTCTCCTCGTTTGCCAGCGGATCGCCCGGGCCCGCAATGCCGACGACCTTGATATAATCGTATTTTTTAACGACCTTGTCTACCATGTCCATGGCCTGGTCGGGATTCAGTACCTGGGTGGTAACCCCGGGCCTGCTCTCGTTGACGCAGTCAAAATCACGGATGCAGTAGTTGCACTGGATGTTGCATTTCGGTGCTACCGGGATATGGCAGCGCCCGAAGGCATGGCACGCCTTCTCGGAAAAACAGGGGTGCTCCTGTATTTTCCGCATCTGTGCAGGATCCCACTGGACTTTTTTCCCTGCCACTTCTGCGGTCTTGATTTCGTCGGACATAGGCTCTATTTTTACATGCGTTCTTCAGGTATAAATAGGGTTCAATCGGGGTAGTTTCATACGGACGGTCCTCTGGCTCCGATCGTTTTTCGTGCTGCCGGGATTATCAAACGGAGCGATCCTTCCCGCCAGAGAAATCCCTTCTGAAGCATACTTTATGGAAATCC
>JBAZHU010000010.1:0-15763 GCA_041652215.1 Methanoregula sp.
GGACAAAAGAGGCGACAGATTTCCTGTCGTTCTTGTTTACCTGATTTTAATTACAGAAATGATACGGCATCAGTCCCCTGCATCATCACTGCTTCAGTGGGGGTAACTTTCATCATCTGCCGCATCATCCCGCACATCCGTTTCTCTTCCGGGAGAATATATGTTTGGCGTGGCACAGCAGGTACGGGTCACTCCGTCGGCTCGCGAAAAGAAGAGAATCCCGGTTGTGAGTTTCCGGCAGGTTAATTAAATCCCGCTGCCCCTCAAGACCGTCAATCAGAGTTGTTATCAATGGTAACGTAGATGGAGTACTATACGATGAAGAAGAACCTGCTGATGTGGGACGAGTCGCTCTTTCGCGACCCGGAAGTGTTCGAGATCGATTATGTTCCCGAGCAGTTCGAGTTCCGTGACGCGCAGATGCGGGAACTTGCGTTCCAGATCCGGCCCGGGCTTACGGGAGGACGTCCCCTCAATACGATCTGCAAGGGCCTGCCCGGTTCCGGGAAAACCACCAGTATCAAAAAACTCTTCCAGGAAGTTGAAGAGACGACAAAAAACCTGGTGCCGGTCCATATCAACTGCCAGATCGACAATACCAAGTTTGCCATCCTCTCCCAGATCTACCGGAAACTCTCCGGCCACCTGCCCCCGTCTTCGGGAACTTCGTTCAAGCAGGTCTTCGATGCGGTTGCCCGTATGCTCCAGAAGGAGGAGCGCGTGCTGCTCGTGGCTCTCGATGATGCGAACTACCTCCTCTACGAAAACGAGCTCAACAAGGTGCTCTACACGCTGTTACGAGCCCACGAATCCTACGAGGGAGTCCGTATCGGTGTCATCGTGATCATCAGCGACCCTGATGTCGATCTCTCGCGTGCGGTGGACGCCCGGGTCTCTTCGGTCTTCCGGCCAACCGAGATCTACTTCCCCCCGTACGGAAATGCAGAAGTGCAGGAAATCATGAAGGCCCGGGTGATGCAGGGGTTCTTTAACAATGTCATCAGCGATGCGATGCTTGGTCTCGTAGTGGAGCAGACCTTAAAAAGTGGCGACCTGAGGGTGGGTCTCGATCTCCTCAAACGTGCCGCGCTCAATGCGGAGCGGGCTGCGCGGCGCAGCATTGACCGCGAGGATATCTGCGGGGCGTATTCGGTTTCGAAATACCTGCACCTTGAATATACGCTTAAGACGCTCAAGGATGAGGAACGGGGAATTCTCCGGGGACTTGTTACGGCAAGTGCCGAGGGATCCGAGATGAACGCAGGCGAAGTGTACAAGTCAATTAAGGAGCAGGTACCTGTCGGGTACACCCGGTTCTATGAGATTGTTAAGAAAATGGACGCGATGCGGCTCGTCAATCTTCAGTACCGTGAAGGGAAGGGCAGGACCCGGGTGATCACCCTCCGCTACGAACCGGCAAAGGTGCTGGAGTACCTTTCATAAAGCCTATGAAATATTTCAAAAATCTTATCTATTTAGCAACCCCTGTTCATATGAGACAGGGGTTTTTCTATGTTAAGTGTTAACGAACTGGCACTTGAAATTTTTGACAACCTCGCCGATCTGGCTGAGGAGTTTAACGCTGCTTACCATGAACTGGATAACGGCGCACGTATCGTTGATTGTGGTGTGAGCACCCGGGGAGGGTATGCGGCAGGGAGAGCCTTTACCGAGATCTGCATGGGCGGTCTTGGCGAGGTAAACTTCCGGATGGGACAGATTAAGGAGTTCCCGCAGCCGTTTATCGATGTAAATACCGATTTCCCATCGATTGCCTGCCTTGGGGCCCAGAAGGCCGGCTGGACGGTCAAGGTAGGGAACTACTTTGCCATGGGAAGCGGCCCGGCCCGGGCGCTCTCGCTTAAGCCCAAGCACACCTACGAAGTGATCGACTACGAGGACGACTACGACTGTGCCGTAATGTGCCTTGAGTCCGATCACCTGCCAAACGGCGAGGTTATGGAGAAGATCGCAGAGGAATGCCATGTCGATGTGGCAAATACCTGTGCAGTGGTCGCGCCGACTTCCTCGATTGTCGGATCGATCCAGGTCTCGGGGCGCTGCGTGGAGACCGCAATCTACAAGTTAAACGAACTCGGGTTTGACACCCGGAAAATCACATCGGCAATGGGCACGGCCCCGATCCCACCGGTACGGGGTGCCAAGCGTGCGATGGGCGTGACAAACGATGCGACCATCTATCATGGCCAGATCCAGCTCACGATGAATGCTCCGGAGATCAAGGACTACCTTGAGAAGATCCCGAGCAGCAAGTCCAAGGGATACGGCAAGCCTTTTAACGACATCTTCAAGGAAGCAGGGTACGACTTCTACAAGATCGATACTTCGCTCTTCTCACCGGCTGAGGTCGTCATCAACGAGCTCTCTGACGGGAGTGTCTACCATGTCGGTGCCGTCAACAACGATGTGACCCTGAAGTCATTCGGGTTACAGTAACTTTTTTCCAAATCATTTTTTAGTCCGGTTTTTTTACCATACTCTGGGCCCGGGCCGGTATGTTTCGTTGCCAGCGGGCTGGCCTTTGCCCCGTACAAAAACTTTCAATCCGAAAAAAAATCCGGAAAAAGTATTTCGGCCCGAAAAAAAGGTGTTAGTTAACCAGCCAACAGTTGGATAATTATCCAACAGTTGGATGTATATCTACCTCGGATTTTCTTATTCCGACGTTAACTTTCGAGCGTGATCGCGATTTTTTATAAAAAATGCCGGATCGCCCGGCCCGGCACAGATTTTTCGGCCGCAAAAAATTTGGGAAAAAATATTTCAGACCGGAAAAATGTCTGCACTTGAGAGATCACCGCCATCACGGGATTTAACCCGGTGCTACATCGGGCAGGATTTTTATTTCGGCCCGGGTCCAGCGGGTATGGACTTCAACAAAACCGGGTTCATACCCACAGCGGGTACCGGGATCCCCCACCAGCATTCAGGAAACCTGCATGATGTTCAGGGAGGGTATTGGCCGTCGCCCGGGTGATGTCATGTGAGGTCGTGAAATAAATATATCAAAAATAAAAAACGATTTTTAAACAACATTTTATTACTACGTATCATCCAGATACACTCATCGTACTATCCGGTTCTGCGTATCCACACATTGCTCTGGTTTTGTCGTGCTCTGGCAGTACCCGTGGTACAGCGGGAGGGTACATGATTGACAGCAATAGTATATGGAGGAAAACCACGGGGCTGGATCCCCGCATAATACTGCTTCTCATCTTTATGGGTATGTTTGCCATAACCGGTGCGTTTGAACTTGGTCGGGACATTTTCCTTCCTTATCTGGGAATATGGCAGGCATCGCTTCTCACGATTATCGTGGTGAGTGCAAGCGCAGCATTCATCGCGTTTTTCCCGATCCGGTCTCTTCGTGCCACGGATGCCCGGCTGGATACGCTCCTGACCGGATCCCCGGCCCCGCAGTTTGTGATCGATACCAATCACCGGATCATTTTCTGGAACCGGGCGCTGGAGATCTCAACTGGGATCAAGGCATCGGAAATAATCGGTACTACCGATCCCTGGCGTGCATTTTATCCAGCAAAACGCCCGACCCTTGCGGATCTCCTTGTCGATGGATTGGTTGAACAACTTCCCGAATGGTATGCGGGCCGGATCGGCAAATCCCCTTTGATGGAAGGAGCGTATGAATCAGTCGATCTTTTCCCCACTCTTGGAAAAACCGGTGCCTGGTTCTACTTTACTGCCATACCCGTCCGGGATAATAATGGTGTTCTTCTTGGGGCAGTTGAAACAGCCATTGATGTGACCCGGCGCAAGCGTGCCGAAGATGCCCTTGAAGCAAACCGTCTCCTGCTGGAAGATTCTATGGAACTGGCGCATATGGCGTACTGGGAATATGACGCTCTCTCGCGTATGTTCATCCTTAATGACCGGTTTTATACCCTTTATGGTACAACGGCAGAACGTGAAGGGGGGTACCGGTTGCCAGTGGATACCTTTATCAAAAATTTTATCCACCCGGAAGATATCGGGTATGTCCGGGCAGCGATCGACAAATCCCTGGCATCCCTGGGTCCGAACACACTTTCTGAACTGGAGCACCGGATTATCCGCAGGGATGGCGAGATCCGGTATATCAGTGTGCGTGTCCGTGCAACCCGGGATGAAACGGGTCGCATGATCCGGTCCAACGGTGCTAACCAGGATGTTACCGAGCACCGGCTGGCAGAGATCGCGCTCAAGGAAAGCGAGGCACGGTTCCTCACGTTTATCAAGGAGGCAGCCATGCGGCTGAAAAACCCCCTTGAGGTGGTAGAAGGAAACCTTGGATCTGTAGTTGGTGATATCGACCGGGGCGATGTGGTCTGCGCGGACATCACCCTCCAGCTCAGGCTCCAGATAAAAAACATCGAGCAGATCCGGAATAACATCATCGAGCTGAACAAGGCAATTGTCGATCGTTCGGGCGAGATCTCGGATGCATCGAAAAAATTTTTGACGGAATAAGGTGATGGCGCGTGGCGATTTCCCGGATTGAAATAAAGGACGAGGCCCTGTATCTTATCATGGCCTCTGCGGCACAAATGAAGGAGGAGAATATCAATCTGATCAAGATGCTGCTTTCACGGGATTATTACGTGCTGGTGGTCACGGCAAACCAACCCTACGAGATCCTCAAAAAGAACTATGAGCGGAACGGGATCCCGATGGAAAAGATATTTGTGGTTGATACGGTCACGAAATATGCGATGGGGCACGATCACGAGCCGGTGCCGAACTGCCGGTTTGTCAGCAACCCTTCGGATCTTACGGATCTGGGGATCGCCATCACGGGAATATTAAGCGATAACAAGGAAAAGAAAATCTCCCTGCTCTTTGATTCGGTCAATGCCATGCTGATCTATATCTCGTCCCAGAACATCACCCGGTTCATCCACTTTGTGACAAACAAGCTGCGGCTGATGAACTTTTCCGGGATCTTCCTTGCTGTGGAGAAGGGGCTTGACCCGGATCTGCTTATCCAGCTGACGACCTTTGTGGATCAGGTTATTGACGTGGATGCGAAGGGGTGATGGAGGGTGCGTGGAGAGGTGCAATCATAATGTATGTTCAAAAAAACGGGTGAAGGGGAATTATCTGTCCTCCCCTGCGAGCCGGATCAGGTTTTCCCGTCCTTTTTTTATCTTCTGGATGATCCCTCTCTGGTGGAGATCGTTGAGGGCCGAACTCAGGGTGGACTTCGGGATGTCGAGGACTTTTACCAGATCCGACTGGTACTGTTCCCCGCCGTTTGCCCGGAGCTGACGGAGGATCCGGTCCTCAACACCGATCCTGTCCGCATCGGATAAAGGTGGCGATGAATCATCCGGTACTTCGAGGGGTTCTGCGGTAGCAGTGGGGAGCGGGTCGTGTTTTTTTCGCCGGTACTGGACAAGGCCCGCCACGGCGATTATAACGATAACGCATCCTGCCGCAACAGGTACGAGCGGGAAGGCTGTTTTTTCAAGCACAATGTCTGGCTTGCCGACCCCAAAAGATCGCATCCCGTACCAGACAAGAGTATTGCTTCCCTGCTGATCCGGTGCCGGTTCTGCTGTGGATACCGTGTATCCAGCGGGATACTGGATGACGAGGGTGTTATCCTTTGAAAGGTACAGCCCGCCAACAAAGGCATCTCCAACGGCGAGACCGTCATCCGGCGCAGCGAAGTTTGTCCAGTAAAAAGAGATGGTGACCACGCCGAATTTTCCGGTGGGGTTTGTCTGGACCGCTGAGTTACCGGTGAAATTTTCAACGGTCATATGGCGTCCCGTGCCGGCCGCAGCCTGTGCCGCCGAGTGCTGCATGAGATCTTTAAGTTCCGGGAGATAGAGGGAATTCAGGTTATCTGAGTAGTTCTCAAAGATACTGATCTCGTCACTCGTGGTGAGGGGAGTGCGGTACTCCACGTTCCAGAATGCGGTGCCATCATCGCTGACGGTGATGGTATAGGCGGTGGTATAATCCGGGACAGATGCCGCCCAGGCTGCCGGAATCCCGCAGAGCAGGATCAGGAGTATGATAGCCAGCCCGTTCCTCGTAATTTTATGCATTATGCACCTTCGTATTGATCATTATCCTGTTTTGTTAAATAGATCGACACCCGGTTGTACCAGACCGGCGTTTGCAGATTTCAGCATATCACGGGGTATTATGAGTTCCGGCTGTTCCCGTTTCCTGCATTGTTGCTGCCGCTGTCCTGCTTACCGTTATTCTTTTGAGTATCTGTCGCACTGTTGTCAGTACTATTACCCTGCCGGCTGCCCTGCGGATCAAGGGATTGCTGTCCCTGACCTTGTGCACCGGTGGTCTTTTGCTTGCGCTGATCCTGCAAGGTCTGGTTGGCCGTGCTCGGGGCATTCCCGTTACCTTTCCCGGAGCCATCGGGTTGCTGCCAGCTCTGGTTTGCACCCTGCGAAAAGGTACTGTTCCCAAAGCGGCCCGACGGTCCGCTATTGTCCGGAGATGCGGTTATGTTCCCGGCCCGGTTTGCGGTCTGGTTTGAGATCCCTTTGTCCTGCCAATCGGGTGGCACAAACGTGTCATTCGCCGTCCCATTCCGCTCGTTATTGCCGTTATCCTGGCCGAACCAGCTGCGTTCTTGGATCTTCTCTTCAAATCTCAGTTCCCGTTCGAGGCTGTTGTTGTATGCCCGTACAAGGCCGGTGTTGTTGGGATACTCCTGCATGAGATTCTGGAAGATTACCTGATGACGGTTAAGATTCTCCAGTGCGTTTTCGAGTCCGGTCCCGTTTGGACTCCACGTGCGAGTGGTATTGCCTGGCGCTGTCGTAGTGTATGTGTCGTTGAACGTCATCTGGTCGAGAGTGTCTTGGGTCTGGTTGAACTTCTGCCAGTACAAATCGAGGGTCCTGTTTGCGCTATCTGTCTGGTTTGCTTCCAGAGCCGTCTGGAGTTCTGCGAGCCTGAGTTCAGTCCTGTTGATCTCTTTTTCGAGTTTTTCTGACGGGTTGAGCGTGAATGACTCATCGAAATTTTCCAGTGCGATTTTGAACCCGTAGAGGGGGTTGTCGGGACCGATGGCTCCGTTGTATGGCTGCACGGTCTCTGCGGTCTGGACTGGGCTGGTGTTGTTGGTTTCTGCTGCAACAGGTGTTGCTGCCATGCAGAGAACACCCATTACCACCAGGGTAATAAGCAGGTTGGATATTCGTCTCACGGTTTTTCCCTCCGTATTTTCGGCTTTGCACCGCTGATCAAAGGATTTTCTTTTTGGGGTTTAAGGCTCGTTACCGTTCGGGGAAACTCTGGGTGTCCGTGTCATTTCCCTTTAGGAGGGGATTGTTCAGGGGGGTTCGGTTAGCCGATCAGAGCCGTTTCCTGCGGAGAAAGAAATCCGGCGTTTTGCGGTGAACCGGTCGGTCAGATGTCCCCCTGCATGGCTCCCGCGCGGGAATATCAGGAGCTTACGAACCGACAACCGCTACCTGCCGCAGGGGGTAGACAATAGCCGTCTCTACTGTGAACAACCCTGCTATGGGGGGCTCTTTTTTACCACCGCACCCAGAATCCCTTGAACTCTCCCGTCGCCTCCCCCGGTGTGACCTGCAAACCGTCCACCTGAATAAGCTGCTGCCCCCGGGCCCACACCAGCCGGGTAAACTCTTCAAGGGCTGCCTGCGACCCTTCGGCGATCATGCGGACGGAGCCGTCAGGCATGTTCTGCACCGCGCCGTGCAGCCCGAGCTGGCGGGCGCATAACTCCACGAAATGCCGGTACCCGACACCCTGTACTTTTCCGGTTGCCACTGCGGTAACCCTCATGCTTATTCCGTAACTGGGAAAGCATCGTTTTAAATCATATCGATCTGTTCCGGAGGTGGTATGCCTGTGCGGCACCGGCATACCTGTAATGAAAAAAAGAACCGGATCCCGGGTCACCGGCTATTTCTGCGGCGGCTTTCTCATCAACAAAAACGGCATCAGCAGGATCACCACGAGGATAACCATGAACTCGGCGAACATGTAGAGCAGTTCTTCCCGGTTCTTGTCGTAGAACCGGAGATCGAACGACAGGGTTTTGTTCCATCTCACCTGCGTGGAGTTGTCCGGATACCGGGTCACGTTTGCTCCCGTACTTATTCCTGCAAGGAGCGGGTTTTGCACGCTATACTCCTCCGGCAGGGTCACGTTCACGCTGTACGGCGAGAGGTAATTTCCCTGAAGATGATTGTCATGCAGGGGTGCGATATAGTCGACCGTGTAGTTCCCTTTTGGGAAGGTGATTACCGGGGGGGCGCTCCACACGAGTGTCCAGTTAAAGTCCACAGATGTTCCGTTTTCCGTGACCAGTGTTACGTTTGTGACCCCGATGGGAACGTTTTCCCCGAGTAATCCCGTATCGGCGAACATGTATTGTGATACGCCCGTTACGTCGACAGATGCGGCATACGAGGTAGCGTTCGGCAGCACCTCGTATGTTGCATTGAGCGCACCGGCAGCCGGGACGAACAAGGCAATTATAAGTGCAGCGCAGAGAGCAGCGATGGCAGATCGGCGTCGATCTCGGTCGGGGGTTCGCATTGTTTGATCACCGTTTCCGGGTCTTTTAAGAGATGGCCGGTCACAACACAGACGATCTTCTCGTCGCGGTCGATCGCGCCCATCTCTACGAGTTTGCGGATGCCAGCCACCGATGCAGCGGATGCAGGTTCGACACCGATACCCTCTTTCCGTGCGAGGTCGCGCTGCATCGCAAGGATCTCCTCATCGGTCACCGACTCGGCGGTTCCGCCGGTCTTACGGATAGCGATAAGTGCTTTCTCCGCGTTCACCGGCGCACCGATCCGGATCGCCGATGCAAGGGTCTCGGGGTTAAGGTCGGGCACAACTTCGGGCAGGTTCCCTTTGATCGCCCGGACCACCGGGCTCGATCCGGCGGCCTGGATGCCGGTCATCTTCGGGAGCCGGTCGATGAAGCCAAGGGCTTCAAGTTCGAGCAATCCTTTGTAGACTGCGGAGATGTTTCCCGCATTGCCCACCGGCAGCACGAACCGGTCGGGCACGCAGCCCAGCTGGTCGACTGCTTCAAACCCGATCGTTTTCTGGCCTTCGAGCCGGTAGGGGTTGATCGAGTTGAGGAGATACAGTCCGTGGGTGAGGCAGAGCTCGTGGACCATCTCAAGTGCCCGATCGAAGTTGCCCCTTATGGATATGACCTTTGCGCCGTGCATCAGCGCCTGTGCGATCTTGCCGACTGCTACGTGTCCCGCTGGCAGGAGCACGACTGCCGGGATCCCGGCCTTTGCTGCGTATACTGCGAGGCTTGCCGAAGTATTCCCCGTGCTTGCGCAGGCAACGCTCTTCTTTTTGAGCTGGAGCGCCATCGACACGCCCACCGTCATCCCCCGGTCCTTGAACGAGCCCGAGGGATTCATGCCTTCGTGCTTGGCGTAGAGGTTTTTCAGGCCCATCTCGTCGCCGAGGCGTTTTAAGTGGTAGAGGGGAGTGCCCCCTTCGTGAAGGGAGACCGGCTTGATATGCACCGGCAGCAGTTCCTTGTAGCGCCAGACCGAAAGCGGGCGGGCGTCCCAGGTTGCACGCTTTACGGTGATCTCATCGAGCGGGTATTTCACCGCCAGCAGGTGACCGCATTTTTTACAGTTATAGATAATCTCGTCAGCGGGATAGGTAGCGCCGCAGTTAACGCACACGAGATAGTACATGGGCTAGTATTGGTTTTCCGGGTACATATAAGAGCGCGTTAAAAGGGCGGAGCCGTTACCCCCGTTGTTCTTCCAGGAGAGAGATATACAGTGCATCCTTACGGTCATTATCCACGGGAAAGTCATGGCGGGCCTGCTCCACGACCCGGGGATCGAGCTCATAGTACAATAGTTCGTTTCTTTCGCCGGCCCGGGCGATGATCGTCCCGTGTGGATCGGCGGTCATGGACATGCCGGTGTACCGGTCGACTGGATTTGTGCCTGTCGTGTTCACTCCTGCGACATACATCTGGTTCTCCGCCGCCCGGGACTGAATAAAGAGTTCCCAGTAACGGAGCCGGCGTTCCGGCCATGCCGCGGGGACAATGACCGCATGTACCCTTTCGCGCCGGTACAACCGGAATAACTCCGGGAAACGGAGATCGTAACAGATTGCGAGGCCGAAACGTACCCCCTCAATAGTGAATATCGCAAGCTTTGTGCCCGGAGTAAATGCCTGCTCTTCGTGTCCGGGTGTGAAGAGGTGGATCTTTGAGTACGTGGCAAGGATCTCACCGTTGTTCCCGATGGCGATGGACGTGTTTCTTGGTTTTGGGGAGAATCTTTCACGGAACGATCCGACAACGGCAATCGAGTACTGCTCTGCCAGTCTCCTGAGCCCGGTCACCGTCTGACCTGTGAGATCCTCGCAGTTCTTCTTCGATAAGGGATCCCATCCTGTTGCAAACTGCTCGGGAAATGATACGAGTGCCGCCCCGGCCCGGGCAGCATCACAAAAAACCTGCTCGACCGTATCGAGGGTCTTTTCAGGAGATTCCCAGACTCCTGCGATCTGTGCGCTGCAACAGTGCATCGGCGGCACCCTAAAAATCAGGATCAGGTATCCTGCCTGGATTTCCGGTCAACATACAGGATCACGGCGGCACCCATTACGACAAGTACAATCGCAGTGAGCAATAAAAACAGGGTAAACGAATGAAGAACCCCGATGAGCATAGCCGCGATAATGATCCCTGCCGCAATGATACTGCACCCGACAAGAATCAGACCCACCGTTGTAATATCCCAGTCCGACATTATGATCCACCCATCAACGGAAATGCTGTCTTTATCCCCGTGATAACAAACTGCACGGCAATGGCAATGAGCAGCATACCCAGCAACCGGTTGATCACCCGGTACTGCCGCTGGCCGACCTTGCTTATGATATAGTCTGCGTGCCGCATCATGAAATAGGTGATCCCGATCGCTATTCCGATCGACGCAAAGATCAGAAACCGTGCAAGAGTGGACATTTCCGTGGCTTCGTTTGCGAGCACAATCGTGGTGGTGATTGCTCCCGGCCCGGCAATCATGGGTATGGCAAGCGGCATCACGGCGACATCCTCATTGTCCCGGGATTCATATTTTTCAGTTGCCGTAAGCTTGGTGCGTGAGGTCTTTGCGTACACCATTTCCATGCCGATTCCAAAGAGCAAAATTCCCCCGGCGATTCGGAATGCTTCAATAGAGATCCCAAAGATCTGGAGGATCACCGTCCCCGCGATGCCCACAAGAATGAGAATTATCAGGGCAATCGTGCAGGAATCACGGACGATCTGTATCTTTACCTCCTTTTCGAGGTTTGCTGTAAGGGAGATATATGTCAGGGTTGCTCCCAGCGGGTTGACAATAATGATAATGGAAGATAGGCACAGCAGGGAAAAACTGATCAGATCGCCGGCCATGAAGAAGAAACGGTTCTTATGGGTAATAGAGGTTCTGGTAAAAATAGAAATTAGTATTCGTATACCACGGATTCGTCGATCCGGGTGTATGCGAATAGTTCAGCGGGTTTGAAATGGATGTCGATCTCGCGGGTAGCACTCTCGGGTGAATCGGAAGCGTGGATCACGTTCCTTCCGATATCGAGCCCGAAATCGCCACGGATGGTACCGGGCGCTGCTTCCTGCGGGTTCGTCGCTCCGATCACCTTGCGGACAACCGCCACCACGTTCCTGCCTTCCCACACCATCAGGAAGCACGGGCCTCCCATGATGTAGGTTTTCAGGGATGGGAAGAACGGCTTTGAGAGGTGCTCCCGGTACTGCTCAGTAACCCGGGCCTCGGGCAGCTTCTCGAACCGTGCGGCAACGAGCTTGAGGCCTTTTGCCTCAAGCCGTGAGACGATCTCGCCGACAAGTCCGCGCTGGACGCCATCCGGCTTGACCATCACAAAGGTGCGATCCATTAGAGAATCACTCCTTGTTTGTACCCTTCTGTCCTGCAGCTGTCCATTCAACCCGACGGGGAACTCTGCCCAGTTTGTGGTTGTTCTGGCACTTGGTGCTGCAGAAATAGAAGATCGTGCCGTCTTTTTTGATGAACATCTTGCCGGTGCCCGGCTCCAGCTGTGCACCGCAGAAACTGCAGATATGCTGTTCGACCATGCTCCTTACCGCCTCGACAGTTTCTTTGCCTCGCGCTCGGTCTCAAGGAGCATGATAACGTCTCCTTCCCGGATTGGGCCGACCGTATTGCGGGTAATTATGCGCCCCTTGTTGTTGCCATCAAGGATCCGGCATTTGACCTGCATCGCTTCCCCGTGCATACCGGTGGAACCGACGACCTCGATGACTTCAGCGGGCGTTGCGTCGTCTGCCATGATCGCTCCTTACGCCTTTAAGGCGACAAGCTGTTTTGCAAGATCCTCGATCACTTCTTTTGCCTTACCGGGCTTGACGATCGCTGCGGCGGCAGAGCCGACATCAAGGCCGCTTGCGGCACCGATATCGTTCTGTTTGTTGATGAAGATGTACGGGATCTTCTTTTCATCGCACAGGGGAGCAAGGTGCATGACGATCTCCGCTGGTTCGACGTCAGCGCCAATTAAAACAAGCAGCGCAGCGCTGCGTTCAATGGCTTTTGTTGCCTCGTTAGAGCCCTTCTTAATCTTCCCGGTGTCTCTTGCAACTTCAAGGGCTTCAAGCGCCTTGTTCTGGAGCTCCTCTGGAGCCTCGGTTTTTACGTATCCTTTTGCCATAACTCACCTCATTCAGGAGCCTGATTGCCCCTTCATTACTCATCAGTAGCAGTGATGCAGCCATATCATTTCATCAGGAGGAGAAATAAAGGTTTGTGAATGGCGGGGGTAATCCGCTGCCGGTTTGGTTTTTTCCCGGTCCGGGCGCATCCCTCAGGCAGGCCGGTAAATTTCGGTATCGCTGTTGGAGTATACTTGTTCGAGCCCGGAACAGGGGAGATTCACGGTATATTTCTGCCGTTCGGATTCCCCGACATAGAGAAGGGTCGCGTTATATTTTTTCATGAGTGCAACGGTCTGGTCCGGATCCTCGTATATTGTTTTGATGTCGGCAATTCTTGTACTGTACCACCCGGTGGTGTCACCCCGCCACATGAACTCGTGGAATGGTTGGCCGATGATAGCCGGTATCCCGGTAAATGAGGATACCCTCGAATAATAGGTATAGTCGCCGCCCTCTGCTTCGATAAGGATCTCGCTCCCGGTCAGGTTGCGGAGGTAGGCGACTCCCCCGGCGTCGCCCGGGTGCGCAGTCTCCAGGTATGCGAGACCGTCAAGCGACCGGCTGCCGTAATTGAGGTCGAGGGGAATCGCAAAGGGGAGAATAAACATGATGCCCACGACAACAACTGTCAGGGCCGCGCATTTCCGTGCCGGAAGTACCGGTATGCGTCCGGGCCGGGCAAGCCATGTGCCTGCCATCGAAAAAGCGCTGATCCCGAGGATGATCCAGGCTGGCAGGTAACATTTAAAGACAGTATTCATCCGGAAGTACGTGTCCCCCATGTTGTCCTTTAAGTAAAACAGTTCGACGATAATGAGAAGTACGAGCCCCAGTATTGCAAGGATATCCGGCAGGCTGCGCTCTTTTTTTGCAAGGATATAGATGAGGGGAATGGCCGCAATTGCAGCGGCAATATACCCGGCAAGGACAAATGGCACCGCAACAAGCAAAAGGTAAGGCCGCCCCCGTATGTCTTTTATGAGGAGCAGCAGGAAGATGGCGATAAACCAGCCGTTCACGAGCAGGAACTGGAAAGGATCTGACGGTGTTTTTACGATTGCAATTCCGCCCGTGCTGTTTGCTTTAAGCATCACATAGAACGGGAGGTATACAAGGATTGCGACCGGCGGGATTGCGATCAGGTATGCCCATGATTTTATCCCCTCACCGCATGTGCGGCAGCGCAGGAGGATCAATCCTGCAAAGATGACGGTAACGGGTGCATAGATCAGCACATCCCAGGTGTTGATGAGCGGCATCGAGCCGAGGCTGAGTGCTGCAAATCCGCACAGAATTCCCTTATCCCTCGAGGTTAACGACTCCCAGTTCTTGTACAGGAAGAGGAGAATAAAGATCAGAAAGACCTGGTTGAAGATTGAGATGACGTGGGCGTGGAGATCTCCCCAGGTAAATGAGAAGAGGGGATACTCGTTGATGGTGTTGGTGATGGTACGGGTGCTGTCCCAGAGAACGGAGTTGAGCCCTTTTCCAAGGGCTAACTGATAAAAGAACGAGGGATTGGGGATAAAGAAGATGACGAGCGGCAGCCAGCGGAACCGGTCGAGCAGGAGCGTCCCGATTGCATACACGGTCACGGCAGCGACGCCAAGCACGGTGGGGAGGGCGAGGTTAAATGTAATGTTGGAGGGCACCCCGCTTACGATGCCAAGGCAGCCAAAAAGCCAGTAGCCCAGATAGTAATAGACATCCAGGGTACCCCCGGCAAACCAGGGATCGAGCGGAGGTACGACAGGACTTAACATCACAGATGCGAGAAACCCGTGGTCCATGAACTTCTCTGCATAGGAGATCGTCGGGTTGACAAACCTGACCGTGAGCATCAGGAAGAAAAAGATGAGAAATACCAGTTCCCAGCGCCACTCTTTCTTAAGCCCGGCAAGGGAGTACTCCCGTTTGCAGATGTGGTAGACAAAGAGGAGAAAAAACGGGATAAGGGCCAGCTGTACCGGAATGTGGACAAGGCCGCAGTACCAGGTCAGGATGGTGAAAACAAGAAGCGATGCGGCAAACGACGCAGGGAATGCGTACTCCCTGAGGCATTTTTTGAGCGCCGGGTAGAGGGAGACCTGGAGAAATGTCAGGACAATGAGCCAGCAGAGTACCGAAAAGATGCCGGTTTCAGGAGTCAGGTGCTTTTCCCCCGCCAAGTTTCTCGTTTAGGGCTGATTTAATGGTCTGTATCACCCAGTCGCTTCCCAGGTACTTGATGGAGACAATCCCTCCGATCGCGGTGATCAGGTTTTTGATGAGTTCATGATCGATGATGGCAATTGAGACTGCGGTTGCATACGGGATCCCGGCGATGCCCAGTGTCGCTGCCACGGCAAATTCGTAGGTGCCAATCCCTCCCGGCGTGATCGGTATGGCCTTGACCAGGTTCCCGATAACCACTGCAAGGACGACGACCGCAAAGGAGATCTGCTGTCCGAACATGAGGACAACGCAGAAACAGACCAGGATATCCAGCAGCCAGATGACAATTGAGGAGAAACTTAAGACAAAGACCGAAACAAGCGTAAGCGAGGCCCTGCGGATCTCCTCAAACATGGTTAGGATATACCTGACATATTTGTTGGTCGTGGTCAGTTTCCCGACAAAGATCAGGAAAAGGAAAAATACCCCGCAGATAACGAGGGGCACAATAATGTAGAGATCAATCCATCCCGGGACATTGGGGACGAAGAAGAATGCGATCGCCCCGAGCAGGGCGACCGTGACAATATCAAAAACCCGTTCGACAACGATCGAGGAAATTCCCTCGGAGTACGTCGTTTTGTAGTCGTGTTTGAGGATAAAAATCCTGACAAAGTCCCCCAGGCGGGCAGGGACGATCAGGTTGACGGTCTGGCTGACAAAAACGCATGCTGTAGTTACCGCAACCTTGACCCGGTAATTGAGGCCGAGCAGGATCCGGTGGTACCGCCACCCGCGCAGCCACCATGCGGCAAGGCAGAGGAGAACCGCGATCCCGAGGTAGACGGGGACAATATGCTGGAGCGAGATGAG
>JBAZHU010000011.1:0-15674 GCA_041652215.1 Methanoregula sp.
TATTAAACCGGGAAAGTCGTTTGCGCTGGGGGCAGCTGTCGATCAGTTCAAAGAAAAACCGGACGAGAAAACTGCCACGGATTACGTAAAGAAAGGGTACCTCTGGAACAGCGGGATCTTCCTCCTTTCCGTGCCCGTGTTCTTTGAGGAACTCAAAAAATTCCAGCCGCGCCTCTCTGCCGCATTTGAAGGAAACGCGGTGCCTGAGTATACGAAACTGGATTCCATCTCGATCGATTACGGCCTGCTTGAGCCATCAGAAAAAGTTGCCGTGGTGCCGCTCGATGCGGACTGGAACGACCTGGGGACGTTTGCGGCGCTCTACGGGATACACCCGCATGATGCCGAGGGGAATGCCGGGGCTGCCGAGTACCTTTCGGCAAAGGACAACTACGTGCATGCACCGGGCAAGCGTGTGGGCATGATCGGTGTGGATAACCTCGTGGTGGTGGATACGGCCGATGCACTCCTCATCTGCGACAACCGGCATACGGAACAGGTTAAGGACCTCGTCCACCGGTATAAGGAGCGGGACGACCCGGTCACCCGGTTCCACCGGCAGGTCCACCGGCCGTGGGGTTCATACACGGTTCTTGAGGATGCGAAGGGATACAAGATCAAGCGCATGACCGTAAAACCCGGCCAGAAACTCTCCCTCCAGCTCCATCACCACCGGAGCGAGCACTGGGTGGTTGTCAGCGGGACCGCAGAAGTCGAACTCAACGGCGAGACAAAACTGCTCAGGCAGGGGGAGAGTACCTTTGTGCGGAGCGGAATCCGGCACCGGCTCAGGAACCCCGGTGTGATCCCCCTGGAGGTCATCGAAGTGCAGCTCGGAGAATATCTCGAAGAGGATGATATTGTCCGGTACGAGGACGAGTACGGCAGGAAGTAAGATTCCGGAGCCCTTTTTTTCAGGACTGTTTCCCTGATTCAGATACAAATCCCCACATTACTTCCGCTGTACCGGGGGGCGGAACCGATCCTCACGGCAATCTCCCGGGATCAGGCACTTTTTTCCGCTCCCGATAAGATCGCTCCGGCCGGCCATGCGGAGCCCTTCGAGCACAAGGCCCCGGTTCCCCGGTTCCCGGTACTGCATCAGGGCCCGCTGGATCTTCTTCTCCCGCCCTTTGGGCACATACACCGGTTCGAGCGTGAACGGGTTTGTGCCGGTGTAGTACATGCACGTGGAGACGCTCATGGGGGTCGGCGTGAAGTCCTGCACCTGCTCGGTATAGAGCTGGCGGTCCCGGATATACTCTGCAAGTTCGATCATGTCGTTTACTGTGCAGCCCGGGTGGCCGGACATGAAGTAGGGGACAAGGTACTGCCGCTTTGGTTTGCCCTTCTGGAGCGCCTCGAACCGGTCCCGGAACCGGTCGAAAACCGCACCTTCAGGCTTGTTCATCGCGGCGGTGACCTTCGCACTGACATGCTCCGGGGCGACCTTGAGATGGCCGGAGACGTGACGGTCCGAGAGCTGCGCAAGATAACCGGAACCGGGATCGTCAGCGAGAACAAGATCGTACCGGATGCCGGAAGCGACGAACACTCTTTTCACGCCGGGCACTTCGCTGACTTTTGTGAGAAGTTCAATGAGTTGCCGGTGACTCGTTTTGAGCGTCTTGCACGCCGGCGAACAGGACTTGTCCGGGCAGGCACCCGCCTTTTCCCAGCGTGCGCATTCCATCGCGTACATATTCGCCGTCGGGCCGCCCACATCCTGCACGATCCCTTTGAACTCCGGCATCGCAGCCATCCGGCTCACCTCCCGGACGATGGATTCGATGCTCCGGCTCTGGATGATCCGGCCCTGGTGGTGGGTGAGGGCGCAGAACGAGCAGCTCCCGAAACAGCCCCGGTGGCTCACGACCGAGAACTGCACCGGTTCAAGCGCAGGAACCGGCTTTGTGTACGACGGGTGGGCCCGGCGGGAGAAGGGCAGCTCGTAGATGTGGTCGAGCTCGGCCGTTGTGAGGGGGAGGGCCGGGGGGTTCTGGACAACAACCGTCTTCGGGTGCGGCTGGACGACCGCTTTCCCCCGCACCGGATCCTGTTCCCGGTAGTGGAGCGCGAATGCCCGGGCGTACGCGGTCTTGTCCGAAGAGACTTCGGTAAATGAGGGGATCTCAACGACCCCCTCCGGCCGGGCGGTGCGCCATTCGGCCACTTCCATCGTATACGAAGTCCCCCGGACATCCCGCAGCGACCGGGCCGGTTCGCCGGCAGCGAGACGCCGGGCGATCTCTTCCATCTGCCGCTCGCCCATGCCATAGACAAGGAGGTTTGTCGGGGCATCGGCAAGGATCGACTGGCGCACCCGATCCTGCCAGTAATCGTAGTGCGCAAACCTGCGCAGGCTCGCCTCGATCCCGCCGATCAGGATCGGGACATCCGGAAACGCTCTGTGGACGAGGTTTGCGTACACGACTGTCGCCCGGTCCGGGCGGCGGGGCACCCCACCAGGGGAATAAACATCCGAGCTCCGCCGTTTCAGGTTCGGCGTGAGGTTGTTCACCATCGAATCAACGTTGCCCGACGAGATGCCAAAAAAGAGCCGGGGCTTCCCGAGCGCTGTTATGTCCCGGTCGGTCTTCCAGTCCGGCTGGGCGATGATGCCGACCGAGAAGCCAGCATCCCAGAGGACCCGGCCGATGAGTGCCGTGCCAAAGGAAGGGTGGTCGACATATGCATCGCCGGTGACAAGGATAATGTCGAACTGGTCGATACCAAGGGCCGCTCCCTCTTTTTGGGAGACGGGAAGGAACGCAGGCTGGGATCTCAAAAAAAACCGGGGGTTCGTGCTACTCATTTCGACGGCCGCCGGGTCAGGTCGCGGATAATCTCGGCAAGCCCCCCGGAGGTATCCTCTGTTTTCTTTTCCGTCTCTTCCTCTTTTGGCTCGGGCACTTCTACCGGAGCGCTTTCCTTTTCGGGCGGGGGAGACGACTTTAATGTCGCCTCGTCCCTCTTATGGACCGGGAGGGATACCTGTGTTTTCTCATCGAACCCCCGGCGGATGTCGAGCCCGGTAAATTCGAGAACGATCGCTTCGGCAACAATGTAGGTGACTGCCTGCTCCCGCAGGCACCCGGTCAGGGCGTGCCCGGCCCGGCCGACCGATGCGTGGTAGTGGATGGCTGGGCCGTCGTCACCCGGGCAGATGGTGCCGATGCCCACCATCTCCCAGCCGCCTTCGAACATGACGTAATGCGGATCGGGAGGATAGACTGCTTCTTCAGGACCGGTGACCATCCGGCCCTGCCTGAGGGCGCCAAGAAAAAGGATGGTACCGATCCGTACCGCTTTGTTGCGGACGAACTCGTGCATGACAGCTAAAAAATCCTCGCCGTCATCGATCCTCACGACAAATACCCTGCCGAGCCTGCCTTCAGAATATTGCATACACGCGCTCTTTTATTGTATCCGGGTATTCATAGGATTGACGCGGATTTATATCTCTTTTCCCTCTAAAAAAGAGAAATCGCGGTTTCCGGCCTGCCCTTTACAGATGTAAAGGGAAGACTGCCGCGCAGCTTATCGTCCCCCGGCCCCGCCGCCACCGAACCCTCCACCGCCGCCAAAGCCGCCGCCCCCTCCGAATCCCCCACCGGAACTTCCCTGGCTGGGAGGAGTAAAAGTACTGAGCGGCATGAAGCCGGCATACATTCCCACAACGCCGAGCGGGACCCCGGTATCTGCAACCGGGATATTGAGCGATTTCATCGCCTGCTCCACCTTGTCGCCGACCCCAAGAGCGGTACCGTAGATCAGCCATTCGCCCCACATCGGGAGATCTTCGGGGGCGTATTTCCGGATCATGGCAAGATCGGACAGGAAGTGGGTAAAGGCATCCCATTCCAGTTTGTCCTTGTAATGATCCTCTTTCCAGTGCCCGAATAACGTTGAGGGGGCACTCCAGGCAATCACGAGTTGCACAAGGACAATGACCCACAGGACAACGGCAGGATACAGGAGGTATGACTGCATCGGCAGAACGAGCGCAAGGATAAGAGTAACGGCAAAGCCCACAGCACTGACGGCAATGAGGGGCGTGAGATGATCCCTCCCGTCAACCATGTACTGGTAGGAGATCGTGGTATCGGCACGGGTCGTCACATCTGAAAGGTTCTTCTGGTACCGCAGCACTTTTTCCTCGGCAATGCGGTCAGCCCGGGCCGTTGCGACCAGCGATGCGATACTGTCGGAATCAAGGGTGCCGTTTTCCGCGAGTTGCTGGACAAACGCGATGACCCGCTGCTCGTACGGATCTGTTGTGGCCGTTGAAAGGACACGGATCTCAAATCCTTTCCCCTCTCCCTTGCGGGTCACCGAGAGCAGCTTTCTTTTGTGCAGGTCGAGCAGGGTTGCATAATAGCCGTCCTGGTCAAAATCCAGCGCATCATCCTTGAAAAGCAGGTTGACCTGCCATGGTTTGAGGGAGGGGTTCGGGATGGTGCTCAGGTAGGTCGTAACGGTGAACGGTCGCTCCCGCCCGTAGCGGTAATAGAGGAGGAGCAGGAGGAACGGTACAAGAAGCACGGCCGCTTTTGCCAGGTAATTCAGGAGGGTCGCAACCGTGTAGGGCAGGTTATACCAGAAATTCCCCGATGCTGTTTTTGACTGAAGATCCGTTGTCGTGCTCCGGAATCCCGGCATCTGGGCAAATCCGTTCGTACCTGCCAGCATTTCAACGGCGATATTCTCATTTTCTGCGGCGCTGCCGGTAATGGTGTAGGTATCCCCGGTCTTTTCAGCGGTCAGGGTCGGGGGGTACACAGAGATCTGTCCGACACCGTCAGCCGGTACCGTGATCCTGACATCCCGGTAGGGGATATGACTCGTCCCGGCGAGTTTGAGATTGAGATGGGCGGTCGTCCCGTCATCTTCAATGGGAGGGTGCACCACGTACGTGGTCTGGACCGTATAGGTTCCCTCGGAAAAGTAATTGGGATTGTAAATGCCCACTTCGTTTGGCTCAGCCAGGCGGCCAATCTGTGCTTCCGATGACGGATAGGAAGTGCCCGTTACCGCAACGGTGGACGATGCATCCTTTGCATACCCGACGGTACCGGAGGGTGGATTGATCGATACGAATCTGATGTACGGTATGCTGCTGCTCTCGAATGTCAGCGGCGATTCCCACGAGCGGTACAGCATCCGGTATTCGCCGGACGAATGTACATTGTAAATGTACTCCTCCTGGAGGGACCCGTTATCGTACAGGGTCGCTTCATACGAGTCGACAACAAGGTTTCCCTGGATAAGGGGAGGGATCACCGTAACAAGGATCAGGCCGGCGACGCCCAGGACCAGGGCGACGATGACAATGCCGGCGATCTGTCGTGTTTCACTCACCGCAATTCCCCATCAGAACTCGATCTTCGGGGCGGTCTGGATCGCTTCTTCGAACTGGAGGTATTCAAGCTTCGCAAGATGGATCAGGTGTCCGACGATATTCGAAGGGATCGTGTCCATCATCGTGTTGAACTCCTGCGAGATGTTGTTATAGGTATACCGCTGGCGGGCGATCTCGTCTTCGAGACCTTTGACCGCGTCCATGAGCGAGGTGACGGTCTGGGAGGTCTTGAGGTCGGGATAGTTCTCGGCCACGGCAAGCAGGCGCCCGAAGATGGATCGGGACTCTGCCTCGACCTTGTTGAGGTCGCCGGGCCCTGCGGTGGCAACAGCGGCCCGCATGGCGGTGACCCTGGTGAGGGTTTCCTGCTCGAACTTTGCGTAGCTCTTGACCGCACCGAGCAGCTGCTCGATCATGTCCAGGCGCTTTTTCATCGCGACACGGATCTGCCCGAGAGTTGCCTCTGACGAATTTTTCAGGGAATAGAACCGGTTGTAGATCCCGACGGCCCAGATGACAAGGCCGATGATAACAATAACGATGACGGCAATGATAATCCAGCCAATAATATCGCCAAGCATGGTTTCTCAGTGTACTGATGATCCTGGTACCAGATAATAAATGAGGTGGACGGACACTATTTGCAGAAACGATCGGGACTAAAACAATTCCTAAAAAAAGTTCCGGGTTTTTTGCAGTCTTATGAGAGCGTCAGGGTTCCGACAACCCTGAGTTTGCCGCCTTCGAGGTAACTGAGCACCACCCGGGCGCCGGGAAGGTACACCAGATCCTTTTCGAGGGCGAACGTAAGTTCGGGCATCCTCCAGTCTCCCTCTACCGATACCCTGGTGATGCGGGAGGGCACAAACTGCATCCAGTGGCCAAGATAGATCACCATGTCTTCCTTTAAAGGCGCCGGCCAGTACTTGACCAGCTGCGCTTTCCCGGTGACCGTGGGTGAACACTTGATCGCAGGATCGTTGGTGAGGACGTAGCCCCGGTCAAGTTCATCAGCCTCGATGCCTTTGAGGGCGAAGCCGACGCGGTCCCCTGCAACCGCGATATCCGCATCATCCTCATGCTTCTGGATGGATCGTACCTGGGCGGTCTTTGTGGTCGGGAGCACTTTTAAGGAATCGTGTTTTTTGATGACTCCGTGGGCGACACACCCGAGAACAACCGTCCCGACACCCTTGACATTGAAGTGGTGGTCGATGGGCACGGATCCGTTGCCGGCTCCCTCCTTAACTTTCTCGTGGGCGGTCAGCTTGGTTGCAGCCTCAAGCAGTTTTTCCCGGAGGCCCAGTGGATCGTTTTCGATGACCTCGTAGTGTTCGAGAACCGTGCCCTTGATGAGCGGGGCGATCTGGTCTGGCGAGAGATAATTCTTGAAGATAATATATCCGCTTGCCTTCCCGGCGCACTGGAGCATCAGGACCATCTCCCCAAACGTCGCGTTGATCTCTTCTACGACAAGGACCACGCGATCCGCAAGGGAGATCGCATAGAACAGCGAGGAGAGTTTTTCAGGGTATCGCGTGGGTTCGATGAAGGTGATCGTTGCTCCGCTTTTCTTGAGGTTATAGAAGGTGATATCGCTCGTGGTCCCCTTCTTTCCCAGATCGTCTGCATAGCCGTTCGGGGCGAGGACGGCGACGGTGATATTGGACATGATGGTACGTATATCGCGTTGAGACGGTATTAGGGTTTAGGTACAGGAAAAAAGGAAGGGGCACTTATAAAAAAATCATGCTTTTTTCAATACAATTTCCCGGATCTTTGCAAGAAGCATCCGGGCATGGGAGCCAGTAGGCTTAACTGCCATATACATGAGAAGGAGATACGCGGCGAAGTTGAGAGTAAAGAACAGGAGCGCAAGGTACCAGAGAGAGGTACCGGTCTCACCCACATAATTCCCGTTAACATAGAGCGTTGTGAAAGCAAGGGGGAATTCAATATACGTGATCGCCTGGGTTACATAGAAAATAACGATCCCATACAGGCTGTCGGCTACCAGCAGGCAGACAAATGGCGTGAACCAGACGACATACTGCGGGCTGTGATACTTCATACAGAAAATAACCACAAAGATCGCGATAGCAAGGAGTTTGAGCAGAAACCGGGTGTCCTTTTTGGGTTCGATGTATGCAATCGCAACAAGGAAGAGGAGAACCAGCGCCATCAGGACATACATAACAACGGAGACGGCATCTGCGGTAATTCCCAGATGCAGGATGTCATGGAGGTATATATATAAGGTATAGGTAGCGGTGTTCACGGAGACCGCCGACCTGACGAGGCTTCCCGAGAGATAGGAAAGGATAATCCCGGGCTTCAGGATAAGGACCGGGACAACGCAGACAGCAGCCACCGGAATACCGATCTTAAGGAGGGTGATGATCTCCTGCCTGAGCGAGGTCGATTTTGCGTTATAGATCATAAGGAACGGCAGGGCAATAACCGGAAAAATCTTTGCAAGAAAACCCGCGATCACTGCACCATATCCAGCAATCTCGCGCCGGTAAACGGTAAAAAGCACCCCTACCATCAGGATGCAAGTCGGGAATGTATCGTACTTGGTAAGGGCAAAATAGGCGATTGAAAATGCAGACGCGTATAGTGCTGCGGCGATGAATGCGGCTTTTTCATTATAAATCTTTAATCCGATAAGATAGATGCAGATGACCGTGATAATATCACAAATGACCATCAGGGACTGGAACGAGTAAATAAAAATGTCCTGACTGTTGAATATGTATGCCGGTATAAATGCCAGAAAAATGGGAACAAACACCAGCGGGGGATAATCAAAGGAGAAATTCACATAAGGGAGCTGCCCCTGAACGATATTGAGCGCTCCCTGGAGGTAATACTGAAAATCATAACTATCATAAAATGTAACTTCAGAAGTTCCAAGGACTATTGTAAAGTATGAGAGACTTACGACAATAACTACAATATTTACGATTACTGCTATTGCAATGAGATAGAGCAAGTGGCGTTTTACCAAGGATACCGGAACATCATTATACGAAATTCCGAGGATTGAAAAAGAATTCTTTTTCCTCGTCTCCACACCATACAAAGAAGATCCTTTATTTAGGGTACTTTGATTAGAGAGCGAATTTTTTTTCTTATTCATTGTCCCCTCTACATAAATACGATTAACAAATAATTTATTTCATAATTTATAAAGGTCATCTGCTTTAAGTCTCATTCTTTTTTTCCACGTCACCCGCCGGTTCACCAAATAATTCCAAATAAACGCCACCAGAATCCCCAGAATATTTGCAATCCGGTAATCGACACCGGCCCACGTGGCAAGCACGTTTAAGATAGCAAAATTGATCGCTGCCCCTCCGACAGAGACAACCTGGAACGAGATAACCCGCTGCCACCAGTGCCCGAGCACATGTTCCCCCCGATCTGCACGGAACGTCCAGAGATCGTTGAGGATGAAATTACTCACAATCGACAGTTCGATGGCAATAACACTCGCTACCGGGAGGGCAAGATGAACAGACTCTTTAAGATAAATGAGCAGCCCCTCATTTACCACAATCCCGGAAAGCCCCACCATCCCGAACCTGAAGAGCTTTTTCCATTCCTGCCAGACAACGCTGTCATGGTGATTCCAGGAATACCGGGCGTTATCGATCACCTGCGCTGCGTAATCAATAATGGTTTTCAGGCCCAGTTTGCTTGAACCGACCGCCCGATCTACAAATTCGAACGGGATCTCCTTTGCTGTTTTCCAGTGACCTTTCCCCAGCACTTCCAGGAGGATCTTATATCCCCGGGGTTTAAGTGGGGCTTCTCCGACTACGCTCTTTTTGACCGCAAAAAAACCGCTGACCGGATCATGGATCTCCGGGAAGAGCAGCCGGCCGAGGAAGGTTGCTCCAAGAGAGATTATCCGGCGTTTGAGGGGCCATTTCTGGATTCCGCCGCCCTCCATGTACCTGCTGCCGATGACGATATCGTTGCCTGCCCGGATCTCTGCAAACATCTGTGGAATGTGTGACGGGGGATGGGAGAGATCCGCATCGATCACCAGAAAAATATCAGACTGCGCTTTATGAAATCCCTCAACTACCGATTGGGAAAGTCCCGGATCATCCTTCCTGACCACAAGGCTGACGTTGGGCTTATTCTGCTGTAATTCCCTGACAATTGCAATCGTCTGATCCGGTGAATTGTCATCCACGACAAGGATCTCGCCATTAATGGCATTTTGCGAAAAGACCTTGTCTACTTCACGGACGATTGCAGCAATATTTGCTTCTTCCTTAAATGTGGGGATAATGACAGTCAGGTCATACATAAAACGACACCGGGATTAGGAGGTGGTAAAAAGATAAATCCCGGTATCCTGTCCGGCAAATTTCGTATTGTTCCTGAGCCAGAGAACAGCATCCCCATTGGGATCTGCTGCACTGATATCCGAAGTCACAACAAAGAAGACCGTGCTGTTGCCCCGCCCAGTATAGACATTTTCAAGGTCCTTACCCGTAGTTGCACCGGATTCATGGGTGTTGTCCAAACTTGCCGAATAATAATAATCGAGAGGCGTGGCCATATACGCCGGAACTGTTACAATGAGATCCCCGGGACTTGTCCGTTCTGCCAGTGCCTGGGAAAAGCCCCGCCAGTCATCCTTGGAATATCCGGTATAATACCCGCTTGCTGCAAAGGATGCGCATCCGATGATACAGATTACCGCGACAAAACCGTACACGACAGCCCGGTTTCCCCACAGGGAATACAGGGTGCGGTACGACAGGGCAATCCCGATGAAAAAGACAAGAGTCAAAAAGATAAGGTAACGCGGCAGCATCGGCATTTTAAACGAGAGGATAAAGCTGATGACAAAGGTCAGGATAGTGACAAGCAAAAGGAATATTCCCTTGTTTTTGTCGATAAGAAACGCCTGGATAATTCCAATGGCAAAAAGCACAACAAACAGAACCATGACCAGCTCATTGAATCCGGAAAGCTGGTTGAAGGTCTCGGGGATTATTTCCAGTCCCTGAATTCCGTAGGTCGGTGCCGCTGCCGTCCGTGTTGCAAAGAGACCAAGGGTAACCAGGATCAGGGGGAGCGTGAGGATCACAAACACAATAACCCCCAGTACAAGCATCTTCAGGTTATTGAGCTCCGTACGGATCTTCGGTGCCCAGACGATGAGTGCATACAGGACCAGCGCGGCGATCATCACGAATGCATAAAAATGGGTCCAGAACGCGAGGGCTGAAAAGACGCCAAACAGTACCCACTGAACCCATTTTCCGGTCTTCATGGCCTTTAAGAAGAAGAGCGTTGCGAGGGCAACAAAAAAGAGCATCACCGCATATGCCCGGGCTTCCTGCGAATAATAGATCAAAAAGGGCGAGACCGCACAGGCAGCAGCGGCAATAATCCCGGTATTCCGGTCAAGGAATTCTTTTCCGACCAGATAAAAGACCGGTATCGAGAGAACACCGAGCAGTGCAGGGATAAAACGCAGGATGGCTTCACTGTTCCCGAGCATGAGCATGACATGTTCGATCCAGTAGAAGAGCGGCGGGTTGAACTCTCCCCCAGCGGTTAGCCCCCAGATACCGGCAAATGAGTTTACTGCGAAACTATGCGTGGTGGCTTCATCAAGCCAGAGGGAGTTGTACCCGAGATTATAGAACCGCAGGAAAAAACCGGCGATGGTAAGAAGTATCAGGGCCTGGACATACCTGCTTTTCGTGACAAGCGAACGGATATTCTCAAATGTGATATCCCGGAATGTTGTGACGGGGGACACATAACCGCTGTCGAGATCGCATTCCACGGCAATATCCTGCCGGGCGCCTCTTTTTTCTCCTTCTTTTTTCTTTGCCATCGCGCTCACTATCTATTTGTCAATATTCAGATATAACTACCCGTAACAAAAAGGGAGGATACCGACGGTTTATACAGCTGTTTTTTCCTTTTCGGGACGGGAGGCAGCCGGCATTCCCAGTGCTGCAAGGAGCCCGTCCTTGTCTGTTACCACTTTAGCACCTTCTTCAAGCATGAGGTTCACCCGCTCGTGGCTGCCGGCCATCCTGAAATCGGTCCTGAGGGCAATCACCGGTTTTTTGAGCGCCGCGGCATATCCCATCTCCCAAGCGGTCCCCGAGTCCGCATCCGCCCCGTCAATGATCGCGACCATGATATCCGCCTCGCGGATCGCTTTCCTGTTGCGGTTGTAAATCTGCGCATGCTCCTTTTTATCCCTCACCGCATGGTCGTCTCCGGCAGCCTGAGGGAGATATACTTCATAATAGTGAGACCTGAGCAGATCCGCAATGACAGCGTTATAGGAGCGCTCTGCTTCCGAGAAAAGCGGGGCAGCAAGATAGATCCGGTATTTTGAGAACTCTGATACATCCTGCGCCGGGATATCCGGAAATTTCGTATAGAATACCCCCCGGCCGGCTCGTTTGGCCGGTTTGTCTCCTTCAGCCCCGTAATACGTGCTGGTCACGCCACAGGTGGGCGATGAATTGACTCCGAGGAAACAGAGCGGCGGCCCCCGCTCTTTGATGATGGTGTTTACCTGCCCGGACAGATTCTCAAGAAGCGTGGCGAATTCCGGGGTATTCAGGCGCTCAAGAAAGGTACCGGGTTTCCGATCCGGGCCGAGGTACAGGGTCTCGGGACACGGGAGGGTTACAACATCGATCCCAAATTTCTTGCAACGTCCGATGGACCGGGCAAATAATGCAATATCTGAGGGATGCGTGATGCCTTTTGCCCGCAGGGAGGGGTTGAGGATGCAGGGAGAACAAAGGATGTACATTATACAGTGTGTGAACGCACACAATAATCAATGATTCCGCTGGTTGCCTACCGGGACAACAGCTGCGATCCCCGCAAATGCACGGTAAAGAAACTGGAACGGGCCGGCTATTTGAGGATCGTAAAAAAGATCACGCAGATCCCCCGGAACACCCTGCTGCTCGACCCGACCGCCGAGCAGGCACTCTCGCCGGCAGATGCGCACGTTAAATCCATTACGGCGCTGGACTGCTCGTGGGAGGTGCTGGACACCGGTGCGGTCAGCTCGTGGAGGATCCGGCGGGCGCTGCCCTTCCTTATGGCGGCAAACCCGGTCAATTTTGGCAGACCCTGCAAGCTCACCTCCATTGAGGCTCTCGCCGCTTCGCTTTACATCCTCGGCGAGCAGGAGCGGGCCGCACAGATCCTCGGCTGTGTCAGCTGGGGGGTTCGTTTTTTAGAGGTCAACAAAGAGCCGCTGGAGCTGTACGCCACAGCAAAGGACAGCACCGAAGTGGTGAAGTTCCAGGCGCTCTTTCTCTAAAGTGTTTTTTTTTGGAAATCCGGTCAATACTGCCGGGCGACCGGGTCTAACCGCAGATTCGGATACACAACCGTACTCTGCTAAAACCCTTCATTGTTTCCCGGATGTAAGGGTGAGCGCCACGGCAAGATGGCAAACCTGATGTGCAGGTTTCAGCAAAGTGAGAAAATCAAAAAAATCCGGATCCACACCAGTACTTAACCTTACAGTTAAACTGTAATATTACAGTTCAACTGTAAAGTTACAAACTGGTTCACGTCAGAGCGTGGGTGAAAAAAAGAGCGAAAACGCGGGACCGGCCAACGGGCGTGATCGTGATGCCTTTGATCGGGTGCGGCCCGGTTGTTCTTTTTTGCACACCACGTTCATGAGAACGACCGTGAAGATCCGGGATCGTTTCTTTAAAAAAATCAGATATGAATGTGCCAGCTCCCGGGGTTTTTAAAAAAGCCCCGATTCACAAACCCCAAAACAAGCAATCTTTATCTCATCTCGCTCATACAGTTTCGGTATATGATCAAGGTTGCCATCAACGGGTACGGTACCATCGGGAAGCGTGTCGCCGATGCGGTTGCAGCCCAGAAGGACATGAAAGTGATCGGCGTCTCAAAGACCCGCCCGAACGCCGAGGCATTTATCGCAAAACAGCGGGGATACCCCCTCTACATCGCGGATCTCTCAAAGAAGGCGGCGTTTGAAAAATCAGGTCTCACGGTTGCCGGTTCGGTCGAGGATATGTGTAAAGCCGCCGATGTGATCGTGGATGCGACACCCGGCGATGTCGGTGCAACCAACAAACCGCTCTACGAGAAACTCGGGAAAAAGGCGCTCTGGCAGGGCGGCGAAGACCACGAAGTTGCCGGGTTCTCCTTTAACTCATCCTGTAATTTCAAGGAGGCCATCGGCCGGCAGTTTGTCCGGGTCGTCTCCTGCAACACCACCGGCCTGTGCCGGATCATCCACGAGATCGACATGGAATTTGGTGTTGAGCACGTCCATGCGATCATGGTGCGCAGGGGATCCGACCCGGGCGAGATCAAGAAAGGGCCGATTGACGCGGTCGTGCTTGACCCGGTGACCGTCCCCAGCCATCACGGCCCCGATGTCCAGACCGTGCTCCCCCACATCTCGATCACGACCATGGCAATGATCGTCCCGACAACGATGATGCACATGCACGCAATCCGGATCACGACCAAAAAAGACGTGAACCGCGAGAAAGTGATCGAGCTTATCAAGAATCATCCCCGCCTGGGCCTGGTGAAAAAGACTGCGGGAATCAGGAGCACCGCAGAGCTCAAGGAATTCGCCATGGACCTCGGCCGGCAGCGGGCGGATCTCTACGAGAACTGCATCTTTGAGGACTCGATCTACGCGAACAAAAAGGAACTCTGCTTCTTCCAGGCCATCCACCAGGAAGCAGATGTCGTTGTCGAGAACGTGGACGCGATCCGGGCGATGACCGGCCTTGCCAAGGATGCAGCAACCTCAATCAGGCTCACCAACGACGCCCTGCATTTTGTTCCCATCCAGAATAACCATTAACTCCCACAATCACCCATATTTTTTAATGGACACGTTCGAACGGGTTACCCGGAACACCGTTGAAGTCGTCACCGAAGACGAGCTCCGCGCACTTCTGGCCCGACCCACAAAAAAGGTATACGCAGGATACGAGCCGAGCGGCGAGATCCATCTCGGCCACCTTGTCACGGTCAACAAGCTGGTCGACCTTCAGGCAGCAGGATTTGATGTCACCGTACTTCTCGCCGACCTGCATGCGTTCCTCAACCGGAAAGGGACCATGGAAAAGGTCGGGGAGCTTGCCGAGTATAACCGGCGCTGTTTTGAGGGCCTCGGCCTCAAGAACGTGAAATACGTACTCGGTTCCGATCTCCAGCTCAACCGGGACTATGAACTCCTTGTCCACCAGCTCTCACAGCAGATCACCCTTGCCCGGGCGACCCGGAGCATGGACGAGGTCGGCCGGCAGATGGACCACCCGACCGTCTCGCAAATGGTCTACCCGATCATGCAGATGGCCGACATCGCGATACTCGGTGTTGATGCCGCCGTCGGCGGGATCGACCAGCGGAAGATCCACATGCTCGCCCGGGAACACCTGCCCAACTTCAAGTACCCTTCCCCGGTCTGCATCCACACGCCGATTTTAAACGGACTTGACGGCAAGAAGATGTCCTCTTCGCAGGGAAATTACATCTCGGTTGCCGACAGCGAGGACGAGATCCGGAAGAAGTGCCAGAAAGCGTTCTGCCCGCCGGAGATTGCCGAGAACCCGATCCTCCAGATCTTCCAGCACCACATCTTCCCCCGCCTTCCCGAAATCACCATAAAGCGATCGGAAAAATTCGGGGGCGATCGCACGTTTGCAGGATACACAGAACTCGAAACTGCGTATGGAAAAGGGGAGATTCACCCGCTCGATCTCAAAAAAGCCTGTGGCGAAGGGCTGGTCGAGATCCTCGCCCCGGTGCGCGACTATATACGCTGAACACATAAGATACCTGTCATTTACCAGCCGGGGACTCTCGTGAGCATCGAACAACAGGAAGAAGCATTCGACCAGCGACTCGCTGAAATGGGTATCCGCATAAAAGACGCGAACACCTTAAAAGTCAGCGAGAATGTCTTTGACGAGGTCACCCTCTTGGCCCTGTACAAACTCGTCCATAAAAAATGGATCACCGCAATCGGCGGTTCCATCAGCACCGGAAAAGAGGCCAATGTTTTTTTGGGCGAACGGGAGGATCAGGCAGTCGCCATCAAGATTTACCGGATCCAGTCGGCGAATTTCACCACGATGAGCTCGTACGTCACTGGTGATCGCCGGTTTGCCCACGTAAAAAAATCCAAGAAGGAACTCATCTTTGCATGGACACGAAAGGAATTCTCTAACCTTGCCCGGGCAAAAGAGGCCGGGCTTCCTGTTCCCGAGCCGCTGGTGTGGGACCGGAA
>JBAZHU010000012.1:0-15499 GCA_041652215.1 Methanoregula sp.
CATGTGAATGTGCAATTCCCGCTAGTATCCCCCGTTATTAATGTACGTGGACAGGATTCCATCCATGAATAAAACCGGGGTAATTCCCGGGGTAAGTGGGTCCCTCGGCATGCGAACCGGATCGCTGACCCGCCTTACCATTCGATCTTCATGCCTGCACCTGATTATTATCCCGGATTATCGAAGCCACCCACCCTCACGGCTGAATAAAAAACACCCCTCGGGCCCCGTTATATGAATATTCCCTGCTGCAAAAATCCTGGCGATAAAGCGATAGAGAATTCCTGGTCTTCTCTTCACGTCATACAAAAAACCCGGTTTTCTTTTTTAGGTTCAGGCAATTTTATTATCTTTCCCTTGACTGTAGATCTATTATGACAACAAAAGATCTTTTCTACGGTGTCCCGGGTATGCTGCGTCCGTTTAAGGAATTTGTGGCGTCAAAGGGATTAAAGAAAGGCGACCAGATTGTATATTATGGTGTGCCGGGAATCTGTAGCCCGTTTGTCGAGCTGCTCGCGTTTGCTATCCGCACCTTTGAACTCGAACAGGTCTTTGTCCCCCTGGTCGATGAGGAAAAGGCGCGCACGATCCAGCAGGTCCCTGATGCCGGTATGCAGGTAGGAAAGGCCCCTTCGGCGCTTCATCCTGCAGCAATTGTTTTCATGGGCGGGCTCTCCCTGCCCAATGTCCCGGTGGAGGCCCGGCAGGTAAAAGCCATAATTGACCGATATCCCGGTGCAGCAGTCATCGGTTTCTGCTCCATGCATATGTTCGAGGAAGCCGGGTGGCCTGCCACCATTTCATTTGACTGTCATATCGATGCGAATATCGATCCTGTTGAAGTAACGAAAAAATCCTGACGGGGTGCCGGATGCCCGCAAGCCACAGGAATACAAACGGTTCACTGCGGCTTTTTTACAAACCCCGGGATTATACCTGAACAACCGCCCGGTCGGGGCCCGGATTTCCCGACCTTTTTTTGATTTTGCAGAGTATGCATCGACGACTGCATCGGTGGTAACAGGGAGTGCCGGTTTGCAGAGTTCGTATTCAAGGGATACTGGCAACTGATTGCATCATTACGCATCCAAGGGCGGAATATTTCAAGGGGAATGGTATCTCCTTCGGATTTGTCCCCCTGGTGCGGGGGACCGGTTGGAATGCTGGAGGTACCCTGCCTCCCGGTGCATACGAATCGTGAGGGACTCCCCCGGGGGGTACCATGGGAAACTGGACAGACCCCCCCATGGGATCTCGTTATCGTTCCATCCCGGTTACCCTGGATTCCTGTGGAACATATGACGTGAAAGGTGCAGAATACGGGTCATGGACTCTATGGTACCCTTAAGGGGGGTATGGCACACTTCCTGAGGTACCCTGCCGGACCCCCCCTAAAGATTATGTGATACCCTGCCCGGGGGTCTGTCCGATTCCTGAAAGACCCCCCTCGTCCATCCCTCGATTTAAAGCGGAACTCCTCGTGAGGGAGCCCTATCTGCAAAAAAAAGATATTTCGCACGAGAATTATCAAAAAAAAGAAAAAAATTTGGTTGGGGGACGATCGTGCTTACCTTGCGGGGATGATCAGCGAGCGCTCGCCAGCGGGCATGAACTCGCGGATTGCACCCTTTGCGAACTCGCGGCGGGGTTCGGAGAAGTCGAATTTGAGCGACGGGTCGGCAAACGTGATCTTCATGAGCGGGGACAGGGTCCAGGCATCCTGGCGTCCATAGTGGGCGGCCGCGGCAATTGCTGCGTACTCTCCCTGGTGTCCGACGTTCATTGCGTAGTTCGGGTAGTTCGGTCCACGGAGTTCGCCGATACAGCCCTCGTCGGGCCGGACGGACATACAGTTCGCGGAACCGCACTGGTCCTGCAGGTCGTAGCCGAAGAAGCCGAGACGTGACCAGCCTTCCTTGTGCAGGAGCATCGACATGTACCAGCCGTTCAGACCTGCATTGGAGTTTGCCGTTGCAAGTGAAGCGGAGATACCTGATGCTGCCGCAAGGACGGACGCACGCTGGGAACCGCCGAAGTGGTCCTCGAGAGTGGTCGGGTACTGCTCGTACTGCTCCATACCGTAGAGCGTGACTTCGGATGCAATGTCGCTGACTGCTTCCTGGGTCGCCTTTGCCTTTCCGAGACCGCCGTGGTTTTTCTTGACGTAGTCAAGACCGTAGTAGCAGTAGTCGTCGAGGATGTTGTCGGTGTATGCAGCGGTTGCATACTGGGTGAATCCGACACCGCCGGACATGTAAGATCCGAGCCAGATCTGGTCGAAGAGCATGGTACCTGCACCGACGACTTCAAGGGATGCCTTGACGGGGTCGTTCGGGTACTTGCGGTCTGCCTGGATCATGTCGGCGAAGTGTCCAAACTTGATGCCACCTGGCTCGTTCGGGCCACGTGCACGGCGGGCGGGCAGAATGTCTGCCATCTGGATAACACCGGCGTGCTTTGCTGCGAATGCAAGGTCGGCGACTGCTGCCTCACCGGCGCACATCTTGTATGCTCCGATGAAGGACATACCGATCTGCATTGCAGACCACCGGGAGGTCGTTCCACCGTCGCAGGTCCTGCTGACGGTTGTCGGGATGTGGACAGCCTGCCACATGGACTTGCCGACGGCGGCCTTGAGGGCGGCTGCCTGCTTTGCCGGGAAGAGCTTGTCGAGGTTTAAGACGAACTGGGGCTCGAGGTCGTCTGCCATCTCGTCATCGCCGGTGAAGACTTTGACGTAGCAGTCATCGACGAGAGCCGGGTGGGTCTCGACCATGTGTTCCTGAACGACGGCTGCGCCGGGCATTGCGTGGTTTAAGACGTGGAGATACTCGTTGATGGTTTCAGGAGTAACTTCTTTTCCCAGACGCTTCTGGAGGGTACCGTGGGCGAGGTCGAGGCCGACGATGATCGTCCGGCGGATATCATCCCACATCTGCTGCATTGCAGCGTTGTTGACGAAGTGAAGGTCATCACCCTCAACGAACACGCCGGTGCCGGAGACCTCGTAGGTCATCAGCTGGCGCTGGCCGAGCGGAATACCACCACAGTGGCAGCGCTTGGGGTCGTACATTGAGATGCCGCGCTCCATTGCGGCTTTCTGGCCTTCCTTGAGGAATTCCATCTTTCTTGGGGACTGCTCGAGACCTTTCCTGGCGAACACGGTTGAGGTTGCCGTCGGGTCTTCTGCAAACTTCTCCTTCATTGCCTTCAGGAAGAGCTTCTGGGTTCTCTCGATTTTTGCCTTTGCCATAATTATGCCTCCTTTGGCATGAAGCCGTATTTTACTCTCAGCGCGTGGATGCGCTGGATGTATTCTACGTATTCCGGGTCGTCGCGGAAGCCGGTACCAACGAGGGAGTGGTACATGGTGGTGTGTGCCTTGAGCCACTTGGTGTCCATTGCCTTGCCGATCTTGACTTCTGAGTCCAGCGGAACGCCGACCTGGTCCTTGACGTACTTGATAACGCCGGACTTCTTATCGAGAACAAAGCGCTGGAGCATATCGAACATCATTCCGTTCTCATCGAGACGGAGGGAGTGTCCGTGCACCGTGCAGCCACGGATGCCGGTAAGTGCTGCATCGAAGAGCTCGGTGTTAATGAGTTCCTTTGCATACTTTTCGAGATCTCTCTCACGGCATTCGATGATCTGACGGCCTGACAGCGTGCCCGGGTCAATGCCACGGTATCTGTACATCTCGAGCCAGGATCTCTGGTAGGGCTGGCAGGGTGCATTGTACATCGAGTCGGTAAACTGGATGTAACGGACACGGTCGCCGGCCTTTGCGCCGTCAGTCGGGGTTACGAGCTTGCGGATCGGGCAGGCGGGTTCCTGCTGCTCGGCAAGCGGGGGGTGTGCACTCTTGTAGGCTGAGCCTGGTGCACGGTGTCCCATGACGAGGACGACGTCCTTGTCGGTTACATCGCGAAGCTTTTCCAGCTTGTGGGATGGGTCGAGCTGCTTGCGCCTGTTCTCGGCGATTGCAGTCTGGCCGGGACAATACTGGGGTTTGTATGCCATTGTTTTATCACTCCAATGTTTCCTTCTTTTTCACGATTCTCATGACAGACGAAATGACTTCCGCCATCTTCTCGCGGGTCGGGGTCTGACCCCGGGTTACGCCGCTCACGATCGCCATTACCGTACCTTTCGTACGGATCTTGTCGGCCGGAGGCATCACCACGGCGGTCTTCACGCCCTCCTTTGCGAGATCCTCATAATCAATCGGGGACTGGGAAACGACAATTGCCTTCACGTCACAGGCCTCAAGAATGTATCTGACCTTGGCGACAACATGGGATCGGACGTTCCCATGGTGAAGTATGGCAACCCTGTGTTTCTCAATCTGCGTAACTTCCTTTTCTGTAAGCCCAAAATAGGCGCCGATGACGCCGCCGGCGATATTGGGGGCGTCCGGTGGGACACCGCTGCCGGCGTTCAGCACGAGAGTACTGATGCTGTATTCGACGCCCTGCTGCCTCAGCCCCGAGGTGATATCGCACACCGGCTTGGTGACGTGGCGGCGTCCTGGGGACATTCCGACCACGATCACGTCCGGGTACCGGCATTCGGAGATGGTGCCCCTCTGGGCAATCCCGCCTCCTTTTCCCATGCCCATCGCCTCGCGGCAGTCAACAACCTGAGTTACTCGTCCTATCGGCATAGTTACTTGATTCCCTGAATGATTACCGGGCCTGAGTGGCTCTTTGGATCTGATAATCCGAGGATATCCGTATCCGCATTCGGGCCGTACTTTGCGTAATCTACAAGGGACGGGGAAGTTTTCATGAACTTGCCTTCCTGAATGCGGCAGGTGAATGCGGTGATGCTCTCATCACACGCAGTTTGCAGTGCGGGGATGACCTCGCGGTTTTCCAGTTCCAGGAGAATGGTTCCTACATGAACCTGTAATTCAATCTCCTCGGTTCCGACGTGGATATTCTGCCTCATCACATGTGGATTGCAGAGACCCTTCGCCGGTCCATAAGGAATGGTGGAGGGAAGGCGTGGGCCGTTTAAGACCATGCGCCGTATTCCACCGGCCTTCAGCAGGTTGTTAAGGAGCCTTTCAACGGTATCCGGATTCATCAGCCGCTCGGTGACAACCCTGCACTGCGGGAACGTGGCTTCAGTCATTCGTATCCTTAATGAGGGTTTATACACCCTTTGCGATCGTCTGCATTGGCTTCTTGAATGCTTCGATCTGGCCGAAGGTATCCTGGTAAACCTTTGAGGTTGCTTCGGGGCCGAACATCTGGGTGCCTGCATCAAGTGCGCATGCTGCGACGATACAAGGCATACCGACACCGGCTGCATGACGGGTAACGACGTGGTTACCGTTGAATCCGCCGGGGCCGCCGCCACCGTAGATCGAGTGGCTGAAGAACGAGAACCCGACTGCGACACCCATGGTGCGACCGAAGTCGGAGCCTGGGAGGCCGGTCTCGTGCTCGAGCAGATCGTTGAAGTAGAGCAGGGTTGCGGAAACTGCCTGTGCAAAGCGTCCTGCACCGCAGTTGACCATGGTCGCTGCGAGGGTGCCTGCGGATGCGTAGGCGTTCCACATCATCGGGTCCTTGGTCTCATAGAAGATGTAGCCGCTCTTGCCCTTCTTGCCTGCCTTGATGACCTTGTCCTCAATGGCACGCTCGACAAGGCTCTGCACGACAGTACCGACAGTGCCGGTCTTGCCGTTCTTCTTGACGAGGTCGTAGACGATGTTGTTGGCGTTGAGGCCCTGGTACGCGTAGAGCAGGAGCTGGGCGCGTTCGAACGGGCCGATTGCTGAGCCCATTTCGAATTCTCCAGCCTGCTCGAAGGTGGCTGAAAGTGCTGCACCCTGAATTGCATTCCGGTGGGTCATCATGACCGCGTGGTTGGCCGGGATGTTACGGAGTGCATAGCCGAGGCCTTCGTTGTTCTGCGGGATGGACAGGATCGAGACGACATTGCCGCCCTGCATGTCCATCGTCTGCGGGTAGGTACCCCAGACAGCGCCCTTAACGTAGGAACCGTCGAACATGCCGACCTTGTACTGCTCGATCAGAGCGTAGGTGGTCGCTGCTGCAACTGAGGTGGATGTTGCATCGTAGGTTGCCGCTGCTGCGAGGCGTGCGCTCGGGATCTCGACAAGGAGCATCTTTCCGCCGGCGACCTTGGTGATCTTGGTGTTGTCGCCCTCGGTGACCTGAACCATTTCCTTAATCTTGGCTGCGAGTGCATCGCAGTCCTTGACACAGCTGCAGCTCATGCTGCGGCCGAGGATCTGGTTGGACTTGCCGCCCATTTTACCGGTCTTGAGTGCATCCTCAATACCGCCGAGGTTGACTGCCACGGTCCTCTTGGTGAGATCGATGAGCTCGAGTGCACCCTTGTTGACCAGCGGGCTGATCCTGTCAATGGTGACGTTGCTCTTTAAGAGCTTACCCTCATCGTCGTAGAGGTCGATTGCATCTTTGTATTTTGCCATGTAATTTCCTCCAAATTGACTGTTTACTGCCGTACTGTACGAGAACTGAACACTAGTAGTCACTAACAGAAGTCACTGGTGATGAATGAAAGTCGCTATTGCACGTCCCCTAGATTGGGACATTGAATAATGTCCAATTTCCCCTAATAAGCATTCCGATTTTATCTCGAAACAATCTTTTATAGAACCAAAAAAATATTACGCGAAAGTGAAGGAATGTTCAAATATTACATAAATCTGGGCTTTTATTGTTTTACGCAGTGTAACGGAAAGTTAAAAAAGTGTTGCAATAACACATACGAAATTTAAAAAACTGTTTACTTTCCTGTGCGCTCTTTTATAAAAAATATTGGGTTATGACAGGGACTTTGTGAGGGATCCCTTTGGTATTGAATTTACTTGTTTTCTGTAAGCGGGCTTGGCCCGAGTTCTTTGACGGTGTTGACAACGTCTGTTATGACTTTTGCCCACTTTGCACCTTCCGATGCTGAGACAAACGTCATCCGGAACCGGCGGTCGTCAAGGCCGATGCTTTTCATGAGTCTCTTGACCATGAACATTCTCTTTGCCGATTTGTAGTTCCCTTCAAGATAGTGGCAGTCTCCGAAGTGACACCCGGAGATGAGGACACCATCCGCCCCGTCGGCAAACGCCTTGAGGACGAAGAGGGAGTCGAAACGGCCCGTGCACATCACACGGATGATCCTGACGTCTGGTGGGTACTGGATACGTCCGCCGCCAGCGAGGTCGGCTCCTGCATAGGAACACCAGTTGCAGACCATACCGAGGATCTTGGGTTTCCACTCTTTGTTGTCAGCCATTTACTGCTCACCTCCGAGCAGGAACGCATCGATCTGTGCAACAATCTGCGGGGTGGCGAAGTGGTTCATCCAGATTGCGCCACCGGGGCAGAACCCGCCGCAGGTACCGCAGCCTTTGCACTTGGCCTCAGTGACCTGCATGACCGTCCGTCCATTCTTCTCTACAAGGGAAAGAGCGGTGTAGGGGCAGAGGTTCACGCACATGCCGCACCCGGCACACTTCTCTTCGATACAGGTTGCGAAGTACGGTTCGAGTTCGACTTCTCCGATGTGGATCGGGATACTCGCTGCCGATGCTGCACCTTCTGCTGATGCTACCGTGTCAGGGATATCTTTTGGGCCCTGACAGACACCGGCAAGGAAGACACCGGCTGTGGTGGTCCCGCAGGGGTTGAGTTTCGGGTGGGCTTCCTGGAGCCAGCCGTCGCCAGTACAGGAAACACCAAATAGTCTTCGTGTCCTTTCGGTGTCTGCCTTTGGCTCGATTGCTGCTGCGAGCACGACAAGATCGACTTCCATGTCAACCGGCCGGTCAAGCAACGTGTCATCCGCATATACATGGAGGTTCTTGGTCTTGGGGTCTTCAAGGATGTTTGCCACACGCCCGCGGATGAACTTTGCTCCTTCATCCTGGATACGGTAGTAGAACTCCTCGTATGCCTTGCCGAATGACCGGATATCCATGTAGAATATGTAGGGTATGCACCCGGGAATCTTTTCGGTGATCTGGTGCGCGTGCTTCAGGGAGTACATGCAGCAGAACCGGGAACAGTACGGCTTCCCGACACCGGTGTTGTCACGTGATCCTGCGCAGAGTACGAAGGCCACGCGTTTGGGTGTCTCACCGTCGCTTGGGCGGATGAGGTGACCCCCGGTTGGGCCGGATGCACAGATGAGCCGTTCGAATTCAAGGCTGGTGATGACGTTTTCGTACCGCTTGTATCCCCATTCCTCTTTCTTCTCTATGGGGAAGATATCATAGCCGGTGGCAAGGATTGCCGTTCCAACCTTGACCTTGATGAACTCGTCCTTGGACTCGAGATCAATTGCACGCTTCTCGGGGCCGCAGGCAGTCACGCACAATCCGCACTTGACGCAGACATTAAAGTCAATGGTATAGATCAGGGGAACGACCTGCGGGTGGTTGATATAAATGGCCTTCCGGGGTTTCATCCCGACTTCAAAGTCGTTTGGCTTAATGACGGGGCATACTGCATCGCAGTCACCGCAGCCGTTACAGCCGCCTCCGACAATGCCACGTGCCTCTGCCTCTTTGGGGGTGAGTACACCGCGTGCCTTCTTGCGGATGGTTACATCGAAGTTCCCGATGTAGCCTTCTACATTCTCAACTTCGGAGTAGGTCATCAGTTCGATGTTGGCACTCCTGCCGACATCCACCATTTTCGGTGTTAAAATACACTGTGAACAGTCGAGTGTCGGGAAGGTCTTGTCGAGCTGGGACATCCTGCCGCCAATGCTTGGCGCTGATTCGATGAGGTACGTCTTGATGCCTGCTGCTGCCAGATCGAGAGATGCCTGCATACCGGCGATCCCTGCACCGACAACCATCGCGGCCTTTTCGACGGGCACAGACTTCGGATAGAGATCCTGAAGGAGTGCTGCTTTTGCAACGGCAATCCGGACCGCGTCCTTTG
Source organism: Methanoregula sp. (assembly GCA_041652215.1). Taxonomy (GTDB): domain Archaea; phylum Halobacteriota; class Methanomicrobia; order Methanomicrobiales; family Methanospirillaceae; genus Methanoregula. The sequence goes on from JBAZHU010000012.1 coordinate 8,952, forward strand.
CCTTTGAGGTTGCTCCCTCGCGGTCATGCATGTGCACCCATGAGTTCTGGTCACGGATGTTTGCCATCTCGAACCGGAATGGGTTTAATCCGCCTTCCTTTGTGGCCATTCTGAATGTCGGCTCGTGAAGACGCGGTGTGCATGCTGCGACGACAATACCGGTCAGTTTCTGGTCCTTGATTGCCTTTTCAATCTTGCCCTGACCGGGCGTTGAGCACATGTACTGGTAATCATCCGCCCATGCAACTTCGGGCAGTGTTTTTGCGTACTCTTCAACCGCTTTGACATCCAGTGAACCGGCAATGTTGGTACCACAGTGGCAGATAAAGACCCCGATGCGTGGTTTCTGTGTGGTGGTGACGCCGGGTGCTGCGGTAGCTTTTACCGTCGGTGCGGGAGCCTGCGTTTTGGCTTCCTGTTTCACGGGAGCCGCCTTCTTGGTTTCGGTCTTTTTGGTAGTTGCTTTTTTCTTTTCAACCATGTTACCCACCTCACAGCACCTTCTGCAGGAACGGCTCGCAGCTGATTGCATGGAGATCCAACCCGAGGTCCTGCGGGCTCATTCCCTGTGCCAGTCCAAGTAATTCACAGTAATGCAACACCGGAAGATCATAACTGACACCGAACTTCTCCTTGATCTCGATCTGGCCGCGGTCAAACTGGAGCTGGCAGAACGGGCAGATATTGGCAACCGCGTCCGCTTGAACTTCTTTAATGTTGATCAGTTTCTCGTTGGTGATATCCAGCGAGTGAACAATGTCGTATCCACGGACACCGCCGCCGGCACCGCAGCACTGCATCTTATTGCGGTATTCAACTGGTGTTGCACCGATTGCAGCGATCAGTTCCTCCATCCAGACCGGGTGTTCTGTGTCGAGCATAACCGTCTTTTCAAAATCCCTGTCTTTGTGAGGCTTGGTGAGGTGGCAGCCATAGTGGGATGCGATGCGTGCACCTGTTAATGGGGTTACCACACTGTCCTTTAGCTTGCTGACACCTACAAATCTATCATTATACATGAGTTCTGCGATATGGTAGACATTGCAGGTGCCCTTGTATTCCATATCGACCTCTTTTAAGACCTCATTCACACCATCGCGGAGATCCTGGTTGTGCTTGAGCTTGTGATTGACTTCCCAGATAGACTTGTAGCAGCCGTTACAGAGCAGGGCAATGTCCATCTTCATCTGTTCGGCAAGCACCAGGTTCCGTGCCGCCATTGCATACCAGACATTGAGATCGATAGCGCCAAATGCTCCGGGAGCCGGGCAGCAGCTCGCACCCTTGAGGGGAACGAGATCAATACCCAGTTTCTTACAGGTCTTGATTGCTGCCGATTCACATCCCGGGTACCGGTTCGGCGCAATACAGCCCAGGTAGAATGCGAACGTGTAGTTTGCTTTGGATTCTGACATGCTCTCTTACCCCTCCCGTTCCTTGATGATCCGGTCGGCATTTGCCTTGAGATTGTAGTGGTCAATGATCTTCCTGATACCGGGCATGTATTCTGGATACATGTGGGTGGTCGGCGGGTCACGGGTGAGTCCGAGTTTCTCCCGGGCTGCACGGTTGACATCGTTGTTTGGCACACCGTGCCCTGAGCTGTAGATCGCTGTCACTGTCTTGAGGAAGTTCACGGGCACGATATCGCGGGTGAATGCCAGGTTCCTCATTGCCATGATAACGTCCGTAGGTGCAATGTCACGTGGGCACCGATCGGTGCAGCTGTAACAGGTGGTGCAGAGCCAGAGATCGGGATCGGTCAGTGCTTCGTTCTCGAGTCCGAGTACTGCCCTCCGCATAAACTTGCGGATTCGGTAGGTGCTTCGGGGTGCCGACGGGCACGAGCCGGTGCAGGTACCACACTGGTAGCACATGTGGGCAATCGTGCGTGAAATGCCCTCAACCCGTTTTGTAAAATCGGGTGTCGAGTCCTCACGATAAAACCGCTGATCGTGGAGTTTCTTCTCCAGCGCTTCCGGGTAACCTTTTGTTTTTGCCATGCTCCTCCTCCCTCACGCCTTCTCCATCATTTTCAGTCCGACCTGTCCGGCAATACTTTCCTGCACCTTCGAGGTTCTCTTCCTGCAGAGTTTCTCCTTGATCTTCTTGAAGAGATCCGTCTCCGTGCCTTTCATACGGATACCGGTCCGCTGGAGGACAATGATGTCCTCACCCGGGCAGGCATTCACGCAGGCACCGCAGAGAATACAGTAATCCTTGTTGACCGCAATGGTGGCTTCGATATTGTGTCCCATTTCGGCTGCGGGCTTCTCGCTGGGGAGATAAATCGCATTTGCCGGGCAGATATCTGCACAGGTCGAACAGCCGCCGGGGCATTTCTCAGAGTGGAACTCGATATCGCCTTCGAAAATTTTCTCCACGGTGATTGCTTCAGTCGGGCAGTTCTTCGCGCACCAGGTACAGGTACAGCAGTTATCCTTCTCAATCGTGACCTTGCCGTCGACTTTGTCGGAGATAACTTCGCGTTCGACGGTAATGCACTCCTCGGGGCAGGCCTCTACGCACACCTTGCAGGCATTGCATTTTGCCTCGTCCCAGACAACCTCGCCTTCGACTTTGCCGACCTCTGCGGTGAAATCCTTGTGTTTCACCGTGAGCGCCGGGCAGAGTGCACCGCACAGACCGCAGAGTGAGCATTTCTCCTTGTCTACGGCGAACGTTGTCTTAGTCTTGATTGCCGTGTGGCGTTCTTTTGCGCCGGCAACCGGGCCCTTGTATGTTCCTTCGTAGGCAGGAACGTTTCGATCAATGGCGTCACGCGGGCAGACCTCTTCACAGACCGTGCACCTGACACACTTTTCGTCGTCAATCTCTGCCTTCATGTCATACTGCGGGAATCCTTCTTTCTCAATAATGGGAAGCCGCTCCTGATTGTCTACCTTCAGAGTCAATGCATTGAACGGGCACATAATGACGCAGACACCGCAGTACGAGCACTTGGTCTCGTCTACATCGATAGGTGTTGCGTAATTGATAGCACCACGGCGGGATGCACCGACAAGTCCGAGGACGATAGCTTCCTCAGGACATGCTTCGGTACAGATACCGCATCCCGTGCAGGTCTCTGAATTAAGAATCAGGTTGTTCACGCTCTGAAGGAGGCGCTGCTCCATCACAACGTTGACACCATCCCTCTTTTTCGAAAACTTTGGAAACAATGCCATGAAATAACCCTCACGCTGTTCTTTTATTGCACTTTTGCCACTGCTCTGGTTTCCCAGGGCCCTGTCAGCCTGATTATATCATGCGGACACGCTTGGACGCAAACGCCGCACCCGGCGCAGAGTTCACCCTTGAAGTTAAGGACACTGGATTTACCGTCCCTGACTTTGTAGATCTTTTCGGTTGAGTGGAGATCTACTGTGTGAAGTTCAAGCGCGTCCACAGGACATGCAACAACACAATTGTTACAGCCGGTACAATGTTCCCTGTTAATATGCACTGCAAATGCCATGGGTCCACGCACCAGCTATGATCGATTCCAAAATCGATTATCAAAAGAGTGGTGGAAGAATCTAGATAAATGTTCTGAAATCTATCGCGGTAAACCTGCTAATTATTCATTTTTTTCAATGTTTCTTTATATGCTTCCTGACCGTGTTAAACTGATGTGGTATACTTTCCGTTCATGTTCCGGTGCGCTCTAAATGTGCAGGATTAAATAAGAAAATTTATTCAGTAATAATCAAGGTACTTTGGTATACCGGAGGTTATGTTATAATGGAAATCAACGGCGTTACAATCGACAACACCTACGCAGAAGCATTCCCGACCTGGGTCTGCCGGGTGATTATTACGGCAGTGACTAAAGACTGGGCACTTAAGGCAGCGACCGAGGCAACCGGGTTTGCGACATCAGCTATCGGATGCCCGTGTGAAGCAGGTATCGAGAGCGTTCTTTCCGGCAGCGAGACCCCTGACGGAAGGCCGGGTGTTGCAATTCTTATCTGTGCAAGCAAGAAGAAGCTCAAAGAACAGGTCGTGGAACGGCTTGCCGAGTGCGTCCTGACTGCACCGACAACGGCGGTTTTCAACGGTATCGCTGAGGCAGAAGAGAAGATCCCGGTGAAACTTCACTTCTTTGGCGACGGGTACGAGTACCAGAAGGAAGTTGGCGGAAGGAAGTGCTGGGCTATCCCGATCATGAATGGAGAGTATATCGGGGAAGAGGAATTCGGCATCGTTAAGGGTGTTGCCGGTGGTAACTTCTTTATCATGGGCGAGAACCAGATGGCAGCCCTGATGGGTGCCCAGGTGGCATCGGATGCGATTGCCGGGGTTAAGGGCGTCATTACGAGTTTCCCGGGTGGGGTTGTGGCGAGCGGCTCGAAGGTTGGCAGCCTGAAATACAAGTTCATGGTTGCAACGACGAACGAGAAGTACTGCCCAACGCTCCGAGAGAAGGTGGCAGACAGCAAGGTTCCTGCCGGCATCAAGGCAGTCTACGAGATTGTCATCGATGGTGTTGACGAGAAGAGCGTTGCTGCTGCGATGGGTGCCGGTATCAAGGCAGCAGTTCAGGTACCTGGCGTGAAGTTTATCTCGGCCGGTAACTTCGGTGGCAGCCTCGGACCCTTCAAACTGGAACTTGAAAAGGTTCTTTAAATTCTTTTTTTTGCAAAAATTTTTGCAGTCATGGAATTCTATAAATATTGTTATTGCCGAATAGTTTGTTAACGAAAATTTCGGCGATAACATGATCACGCTTACACCCGATGACGTGAAGCAGCGGTTCGGCTCGCTCTTCTCAAAAAAATTCCTGGTTATGGTTGACGAAAAGGCAGGTCTCGCAGAGATTCTTGAGCAGTGTCGGGCCCGTGGCACGATTGAGTGGGATGCAATGAACCGGCGTCGCGCCGGTGGGGCAGTGGCTACCTGTGCGGTCGAGGGCAGCACGATGACGATACAAGCCCGTCTCGGCCATCATAAGGTTAATTTCGGGGCAGCTGCCGATACGATTGGCGGCCAGGCACTGGAAGCGGTGGAAGTAAGCGGTGACGAGGTGATCACGACGTGGGCTGGAATCGCCGGCGCCGGTGTCGGTGTTGCTGCATGCCTCCCGCAGGCACCGGGGGTCATCCGCGCTGAATACCCATCAGAGGATGACCTTAAGATAGGCGGAGCCCGGACGAATCATGTCCGGATTATTTCTCCCCTGTACGAGAAGATCTCGTTTGGTATCGATGATACGGATACCAAGCAGGAAGGTGCCACCTGGGTCATGGCCCTCAAGTGTGCAGAGGCATGCCACATCGAAGGTGTGGAATTCCTGAATATGCGTCTTGTCCAGCTCAACCCGGCAGTCCCCAACAAGACGACAAACTGTGTCGGTTCCGCCCTCAACTTTGCCGCCCGCCCCGGCAGCATCCAGGCGCTTCGGGAGTTTGTCTGTACCTTTGTTGAGGAACACACGTTCTCAAAGGATACCGGCATCGCATTCTCCCGGGGTATCGGGACCGGGAAGGATTCTCCTGTACTAAAGGCCATAAAAACCGAAATTCTGACCGTCGAGAAAGCAGAGGATGAGGCAAAACGGCTCGGTATCGAGTATATCGACCACAACGGGCGGAAGGGAAGGATCGGTGCGCTCGGGGCGGTACTCTGGGCCGATCGGGGAATCGAGGCAGCCGGTCTGTATGGCGAGCATCTCTGATCCGTATATTATCAGGTACCCGCAGATCGTGGCAATAGCGGACGAGAGCGCAGGCAGGGTCGAGCTGATCGAGTTCTTCGACTGCGTGGGCGGGGCGATGTGGACGCAGCACCATTATGCAAAGAGCCCGCTTGTCGGGAGTGTCAGATGCGTGGGATCGACGACCCGTTTCCTGCTCCATCCCGGTGCCGTGGATCTGGCACTTGAAGGCTCCCGTTTCCCTGCCGGGATCTCCGGGCTATCCGTAACAGAACACGAAATCGCGGTTACCTATATCGGCATGGGCGGCGGCGGCGTAGGCGCGACGTCCTGTCGGGCGGCGGCACGGGGCGTTCTGCGCGAACACTGCGATCCCGCCGGTGGTGGAAAAGTGGCAGGAGCGACGCTCTGGCTTCCCCGGCGGCAACGGGTGCTGATCGGCGTTGACGATACCGATACCAGCGAGGAGGGAGCCACATGGACGCTGGTGCACAATATCGCAAAGGCTGTAGAGGACGAGCAGTCCGTCTACCTCTCGCACACGATTGTCCAGCTCTATCCTGTAGCGTACCGGACGAAGAACTGCGTGAGCCTGGTTGTAGAGTTTGCCACGACCGAACCGGAACGCCTTACGGAGCGGTTCCGCGAGCTGCTTGAAAAATACACCCTTTCACAGAAGACCGGGATGGCGGTCTATACCGGTTTTGCCCCCTCTGCGGCCCTCCTTGAGTACGGGAGGAAGGTGAAACGAGGGGAAGTGGAATCCGGTCTTGTAACGTCACTTGACGACCCCCATCTTCGTTTAATCCTGAACGGGCGGGGAATCACCGGAGCGGTGGCGGCCCTGCCGTTTTACACACAATACGAGGAGGCGCTGGTACTATGCAGTGGA
>JBAZHU010000013.1:0-15493 GCA_041652215.1 Methanoregula sp.
GCATCCCCCCATTGCGATGACGATGTATTACCTTACACAACAGAGTGATTATCCTCACAGGTAATACCGAGGCATCGCAAGGGGGAGCGATCATGTTCCCGGGAAAAGCATTTCTACAGAAGCAGATTTTTTAAAAATTCCGGATCGTAATTACCCGGTATACGCCCTGCCGGGAGGCAGACAATAAAAAAACGTTTTTGCGGAGCTGTCTTTTTTAGATCCCGCTGTTGCCCCGCTCCCCGGTCCGGACCCGGATCGAGTCCTCGACCGGCAAAACAAAGATCTGGCCGTCGCCAATCTTGCCGGTATACGCCGCCTTCTTGATGACCTCAATCACTTTTTCCGCAGATTCATCGGCAACAACGATCTCCAGCTGGCGCTTGGGGATCAGGTCGGTGATGTACTCGGCGCCGCGGTACTGCTGCTTGATACCTTTCTGGACGCCCCTGCCTTCAACATCGAACACGGTCAGTGCCCCGAATCCTGCTTCGTCCAGTGCCATTTTTATTGCCTCGAACTTCTCGGGCCGAATCATTGCCTTGATCATCTTCATGGTATTCACCTTACAGAACCGGCACGGCTTCATGGCCTCACCGATCTCCTGGTAACCTTCGATAGAATAGAATGAGGCACGCTATCCTTAAAATAATTCGGCATAACGGAAAGATTCTGATTTCATCCAATTACCTTAAAAATCTGAAACCGGGAAATACCCAATAATACAGGATAACCCCAATGCAAACCAGGTATAAAAACAATCCAAAATAAAATATTTTTTTGAGGGTTTTGATCTGATCCCACCGTTTTCCCTTCCAGTTTTCAATACAATACTTATACAGGCCGATTATCATTCCTGTCAACATCAGGATAAGACCAAATAATTTGAAATAATCATTTAGTGCATACCCCACAAGCAGAATCGCAGCACCCGTAAGAAATAAGAGTTTGTCCCACGCTGTGCGTCCAGAGGGTACAAATGGCACTGACATATACAGTGGTTTTATAAGTGTCTTTTAATTTATAATTCCCGTATTTACCTTTCAGCGTGACTTCACGCCATGCAGGCAATACAAAAAAGTGCACAAAAAAATTATTTCCCGGAATTCTTCCGGATTTTGGTGCCGGCAAGCTTCTCGATCGCTGCGGTATCGACGCCCGGTTCGGTCATGAGTTTCCCGTTCCGCACTGCGCTCTCAACAAATCCCTTTCCGGTATCGTTTCTGATGACAAGCGTCGTGTATCCCGCCGGGCTCCCGACCGCACCGGCCGAGAGATCGGCACAGAGCGATGAGAAGTCCGTGCAGATCCGGCAGCCCGGCCGGATTGTATCCTCAAGTTCCGCGAGCGGCACAGAGAGGTGCGTGTCGTCCTGTTTGAGGATATCGAGCTTCCCCTTCACATCCAGTTTTTTTATCTCGTGGGGTGCAAGTTTGTATTTCTTTTCGAGCTTGCCGTGCACGAGGCCCGCATAATCGAAGGTTTCCGTACAAAAGAGCCCGACAACGATCCGGATCGCTTTTGCGTACGGGCGCAGGAGATCGTTCTCGCTTGCACGGATCCGGGCGGCGGCCTGGACTGCGCAGGGCACACCGACGACCGCGATCTTCGTGTACTTTCGCGTGATCGCAGCCTCCTTGAGCGCTGCAAGGAGCGGCACCCACCAGCTGTACCGGCTGCCGGCTTCCCGGATCAGGACTTCGGACTTCGTGATGACTGCTGAAGTGGGTTTGAGCGTCCAGGGATCTTCGGTCACAGTAACCACGGCATCGATCAACCCCTCATCAAGGGCGTTTGCGAGGATTGCCGTCACCGCTCCGCCGCTCTGCCGGTGCGGGATCTCAAACGTCGCTTTTGCGTGGAGCAGTTCGCTGTACGTCCCGAGCGTTTCTTTTGGCTGGTCGACAGTCCTGGGGCAGACGGAATAGCACGCCCCGCAGGGAACGTTGTCGGTCGCCTGCTTGCAGTAGCCGTTACTTCTCGGGCTTACAATCATCTCTCCTTCAGCAAAGGAAAGCGCGTCGGCCGGGCAGACAGCGACACACGCGCCGCATCCCGAGCACTTTTTGGTGTCCCAGACTTCGGTTTTTAAATCCTGGTATGTTTTTGCTGCCATCGCCCTCACTCCGGTGTATACTTGCTTGCAAACGGCCGTGCGCTCGCTGCTGCGATCCGGGAATATCCTGCGGCAAGAAGGGGCGCCGCATCGATCCCGAACGCTTTTGCAAAATCCTCGATGATGGGTTTTATCATCGCCATCTGTTCAGCAGTCGCCGGCAGCTGTTTTGCGCCGACCCCGAGATATTTCTCGTCAACGCTGCCCCGTACAAAGATCTCGCCGCCGTGGATGCCGCTCCCGACGCCGCGCTCGGCAACCGGTGCCTGCCCGTTCATGCCAAGGACAATCAAAAGGCCGCCCGCCATGTATTCGCCAAGGAATGCACGGGCAAAACCGCCGACAACAAGGATCGGGCGCTTCTCCTTGTACTGTTTCATATGGATGCCGCCCCGGTACCCGATGTTGTCCCGGACATAGACCCGGCCGCCCCGCATGGAATGGGCGGTTGCATCGCCGGCACTTCCGTGGATGATCACCTTGCCCTGGTTCATTGTGTTGCCCGGGGCGTGGTCCGCGTTCCCATGGACAATGATGGTCGGGCCGCTCATGAACATCGCAAGATCGCCACCGGGGACGCCGTTGACCGTCAGGGTCACGTCATCGCCCCGGAGCCCATCGCCGATAAACCGCTGGCCGAGCACGTTGTCGATCACGATCTCTTTTGTGCCGTCGCAGATGGCTTTTCGTATCTGCTGGTTAAGCGGGGTGTAGTGCAGACTTTTCGCATCGATACGCAGTGCTGCCATTTTACGCCCCCACGGTCTTTACGTCCAGCACTTTGAGCAGGCCCTCGTCGAGCATGTAGCCCCGGAGCCGGTCACGGTTGCCCCGCAGGCTCTCGATTGAGTTGATGCCGGCCGCGCCCATGAGCTCGGCGATTTCGTCCGTCCACGCATGGATCAGGTTTGCCACTTGAACCGCGTTTGTCTCCGGGTCGAGACGTTGTGTCAGTTCGGGCCTCTGCGTCGCGATCCCCCATGCACAGGTGCCCCGGTTGCAGGTGCCGCAGACCCGGCACCCCATCGCAACAAGGGCCGATGTCCCGATGTAGACCGCGTCGGCGCCAAGGCAGATGATCTTTGCGATATCCGCGCTCTGCCGGATCCCGCCGCTTGCAATAATCGATACTTCGTTTCGTATTCCCTGCTGGCGGAGTTTCGCATCGACGCTTGCAACCGCCGCCTCGACCGGGATACCTACATGATCGCGGAAGACCCGGGGTGCTGCGCCCGTGCCGCCCCGGAACCCGTCGATGACGACGGCATCCGCGCCCGAGCGTGCGATACCGGCTGCGATTGCCGCCGAGTTGTGCACTGCTGCGATCTTCACAAAGACCGGTTTCTTCCACTCGGTAGCTTCTTTGAGGCTGTGCACGAGCTGCTTTAAGTCCTCGATACTGTAGATGTCGTGGTGGGGTGCGGGGCTGATTGCATCGCTCCCCTCCGGGATCATCCGTGTGCAGGACACATCTGCGCAGACTTTCTCGCCGGGCAGGTGGCCGCCAATCCCGGGCTTCGCGCCCTGGCCGATCTTGATCTCGATCGCGGCTCCGCGTTCGAGATAATTGATGTCGACCCCGAACCGGCCGGAGGCGACCTGTACTATCATGTGGCTCTGGTACGGGTAGAGCGACTCGTGCAAGCCCCCTTCCCCGGTGCCCATGAAGGTTCCCATTTTTGTTACCGCTTTTGCAAGTGCGGTCTGGGCGTTCAGGCTGATCGCACCGTAACTCATGTGGCCGATCATGATCGGCGTCTCTATTTTCAGGTTGGGGGATAATTTTGTGAGAAGATCCGTGTCACCGTTCGGATGCTCTTTTACCGAAATGGCTGCGGGTTTTTTCCCGATATAGGTCCGCAGCTCCATGGGTTCCCGGAGCGGGTCGATGGAAGGGTTTGTGACCTGGCAGGCGTCAAGCACGAGCCGGTCAAAGATCATCGGGTAAGGAAGGACGTTACCCATCCCGGCAACAATAATCTTGCCGGTCTTTGCCTGGTTAAAGACCGCTTCCCTGACTTCCCGGGTCCAGACCGGGTGGCTCCGGTAATCGGTCGGTTTCTCGTAGATGTCGATCGCGTCGCGGGGACAGAACGCGAGGCAGCGGTGGCAGGCTACGCAGTTCCGTGAGTTGACAACGATCTTATCGCCCTCTTTCCTGAATACGCCGTACGAACAGTTCTCGATACAGCGGCCGCATTTCATGCACCGCTCGGTGTCGAGTTCCACCTTGAACCGGAGCGGGGTACTGCCGATGCTCATGCGATGACCCTCCCGATCACGGGCTCGCCGGCTTTTGGCATGCGGACGTCTTCGATCTCCGGCTCGATGCGCCGGATCGCTGCCTCTTCGCTTGAAATGTAGAGCCGGTCCTTGTGCTCCCCGGCAACGAGCGGACGCAGCTTGATCCGGTCGGTAAATCCCACCAGGGTATCGGCGGTTGCAACGCAGATAGCAAACGGGCCGTTCATGAGCGCCGGGCCGTAGGTGAGCCGGAGCGCCCGGTTGAGTTCCTGTTCTTTTTCCGGCATCGCATCGATTTCGTCCCAGAACGGCGGGGCAAGGGCACGCACCGCGAGTTTCTCGGAAAGGCCGTGCTTTCTCACCAGCAGGTCAACGAGGTACGCGACGACTTCCGTATCAGTGTACATTGAGCAGTCGTACCCGTAACTCTCGATGTAGCGCCGGTTGGTGCCGTACGAGGTGATCTCACCGTTGTGGACAACGCTCCAGTCAAGGAGGTTGAAGGGATGCGCCCCGCCCCACCAGCCGGGTGTGTTCGTGGGGTACCGGTTGTGGGCGAGCCAGAGATATCCCTTGTAGTCCTGTATCCGGTAGAGGTTGGCGACCTGTTCGGGCCAGCCGGCGGCCTTAAAGACGCCCATGTTTTTTCCCGATGAAAAGATGAGGCTGCCCTTATGTGCGGTGTTGACCTTCATAACCAGTCGCATGACAATATCGTCCGCGGTGGTAAGGGGTTCCTGTGCGCGGGTGATATCAGGCTTGAAAAAAAAACGCCACGGCGTATGGACTTTTTTTATCCCAGCTTCATAGACCGGGATCGGTTCACAGTGGACGATGCGTCCCCATTCTTCGAGTTCCTTGACAAGCGCCGGTTTGTTCTCCCGTACATTGTCAAAGAAGACATGGAGTGCGTACGCATCCGCAAACTCCGGGTAGATCCCGTAGGCTGCATAGCCGGCGCCTTCCCCGCTTCCCCGCTCGTCCATCAGTGCGAGCGATTCCCGTATCTTACTGCCGTCCATGCACTGGCGGCGTTTATCGATGACCCCTATTATTCCGCACATAGTATCACAATCGGGATGTTCTGTAATAGTGAACTTTTCCCTGAATTGAATGTAATCATTCTTTCAAAGGCCGGACCGTACAGTCCTTCCTAAAGAGTTGGTTAAGAAAATATAAATGTGATTGGTTGGAAACTTAGTTCCATTATGTCAGCGGACGTATCCAAGTTGCTCAAGAAAATTGAGGCCGATAAAGTCCAGTTTATCCGGCTCCAGTTCACCGATGTACCCGGCATGCCAAAGAATGCGGCAATCCCGGTTGTTCAGGCCGAGAAGGCCCTGACCGAGGGAATCTGGTTTGACGGGTCGTCCATCGAAGGATTCACCCGGATCGAGGAGTCCGATATGCTCCTCAAGCCCGACCCGGCATCGTACACGGTCCTGCCCTGGCGACCCCAGGAAGGAAAGGTCGCCCGGTTCATGTGCGATGTGTACACGTACGGGAACAAGCCCTTCGAGGGTGACCCCCGGTTCGTGCTCGAGAAGGCAATGGCCACTGCGGAGAAAATGGGATATACCTTCAACACCGGTCCCGAACTGGAATTCTTCCTGTTCAACCTTGTTGACGGCAAGCCGACCACGCAGTTCATCGATCAGGGCTGTTATTTCGACCTGGCCCCGCAGGACAAGGCAGAGGACGTGCGCCGCGACATCGTGCTCGCGCTCAACAATATGGGCTTTGAGATCGAGATGTCCCACCACGAAGTTGCTGCAAGCCAGCACGAGATCGATTTCAAATACGCTGATGCACTGTCGACAGCAGATCGGGTCATGACCTTTAAGTTTGCGACCAAGGCCATTGCGCTCAAGTACGGCCTGCATGCATCGTTCATGGCAAAGCCGCTCGCCGGTATCAACGGGAGCGGAATGCACACCCACGGATCGCTTGCAAAGAACGGCAAGAATTCGTTCTTCGATGCAAATGCAAAGGACGGACTTTCCGATACCGCCCTCTACTACATCGGCGGTCTCTTAAAGCACGCAAAGGCGATCACCCGGGTCGCAAACCCGACGATCAACTCGTACAAGCGTCTTGTTCCCGGCTACGAAGCGCCCTGCTACATCTCGTGGAGCACCACCAACCGGTCGGCCCTTATCCGGGTACCGGCTGCCCGTGGCAACAGCACACGTGCCGAGTTCCGCAGCCCGGACCCGATGTGCAACCCGTACCTCACGTTTGCCTGCATGCTCGCAGCCGGTCTCGATGGTGTGAAGAACAAGATCATGCCGCCCGACTCCACCAATACGAACATTTACCACCTTACGCCAAAAGAGCGCAAGAAGATGAAGATCGATATGCTGCCGGGCAGCCTTGCCGAGTCCCACGAGTGCCTGATGAAAGATCAGGTACTCTGCGACGTGCTCGGCCCGCACATCCTCGAAACCCTGACAAATATCACCGTGGCAGAGACCGATGCGTTCCGTCTCGCGGTTCACCCGTGGGAACTGGACCGGTATCTCGCTACCTATTAATCGCCCAAATTTTTTTATTAACGTCCTGGTTCAGTCTGGACTTTTTATCCGGTAACTGCACTTAACGTCGCTCTGGCGTTGCTACCTGTGGGAATATAATCCACAAAAGTCGGAGCGGTCACGGAACACAACCGTTCCTGACAACAACAGTTACGGGAGAACTTTATGGCTCTGGATACCGGTGTTACAACCTGGCTCATGGTCTCGGCACTTCTGGTTATGCTCATGACCCCGGGCGTCGGGTTTTTTTATGGCGGACTTGTTCGAAAGAAGAATTTTATCTCGATGATTGCCCTCTCGTTTGTGGTGCTCTCGCTTGTTAGCATCCAGTGGATCCTGGTCGGGTATTCGCTTGCGTTCGGCTCCGATGTGGGGGGATTTATCGGGAACCTCCAGTATATGGGCTTAAACGGAGTAAGTGCGGATGCCGGGAATGCAGCATACCCGCCGCTCATCTTCATGGTCTTCCAGCTCTTCTTTGCGGCCGTCACGATCACGATTGTGACGTCTGCGGTTGCTGAAAGGATCAAGCTGACCTCGTTTATCGTGTTCGTGCTTGTGTGGGTGACGATCGTATACTGCCCGCTCGCACATTGGGCGTGGGGCGGCGGCTGGGCGCAGCAGATGGGGCTTATCGATTTTGCCGGCGGGACGGTTGTCGAGATCTGTTCAGGGTTTGCTGCGCTGGCACTGGCACTGGTGATCGGGAAACGGGCCGGCTTTGGTGAATATTCGCTTGAGCCCCACAATATCCCGATCGCGCTTTTAGGTGCAGCGCTTCTCTGGTTCGGGTGGTTCGGGTTTAATGCGGGAAGCGCCCTTGCGGTAAACGCGAGCGCGGTTACGGCATTCGTGAACACGAACACTGCGGCGGCAGCCGGTGCGCTTGCGTGGATGTTTGCGAGCTGGTACCACGGCAAGCCCAGTTCTCTTGGGATGGTCAGCGGTGCGATTGCCGGCATGGTGGCGATCACCCCGGCGGCCGGGTTTGTCAGCCCGCTTGTGGCAATACTTATCGGCGCAGTTGCCGGTGTGCTCTGCTTTGGCATGATGCTTCTGCGGATCCGCAGGCAGCTTGATGAGAGCCTCGATGCGTGGGCGATTCACGGCATGGGCGGGCTCTGGGGTACGCTCGCGACCGGCCTCTTTGCAGCAGCGGCAGTGGCCGGGTTCTCCGGCCTCTTTGAAGGAAATGTCCACCAGTTCCTGGCAAACACGGTGGGTGCATTTGCTGCCGTGATTTATGCGTTTGTCATGACGTACGTAGTAGCGACGATTATTGATCGTACTATTGGTCTGCGGGTAACTCCTGATGAAGAGTATGTCGGGCTTGATATCTGCCAGTATGGCGAGCGGGCGTAAAACCGCAACATCCTCGCATCACAAATCTTTTTTTTTCCTGCGACCCTGCCAGACGGTTTTTGGCCGGGGGCCGTCATGCTCCTGTTATACTGCATCGCTCTAATGCGCGTTTGCTCCTCATGGGAAAATTACTGCATATACGCTTTCTGTTTTGCCGGGAGGAGAGTGACAAATAAAAATATTTATAAGTGTAGGAATAGAACTTCCTTCCTACAATCTCAGTGAACAATTGGTACATCCAGGATCTGAAACGTGATGCAAAAAAGCCAGTTCAGGATGGGGGGACCGGACTTTCTCTCCGGAACCCTTCATGGGGCTTCGTGCATCATTCGGTTCCGGGAGAATGATCCTGTGCCGGCCTATATGCACAAAATATTATATGGGCCGGAACATGAAAACAGCAGTAATTACCTCAGGTGAATTGAATGGTTATGGATTCTGGAGCAATTGCATGGGTGCTCGCCTCGACGGCGCTTGTCATGATAATGACGCCGGGAGTCGGGTTCTTCTATGGCGGTCTTGTACGGAAGAAAAACTTCATCGACATGATCACCCTCTCGTTTGTGGCCTTTGCGCTTGTGAGCATCCAGTGGGTGCTGATCGGGTACAGTCTTGCATTCGGCCCTGACGTGGGTGGCTTTATCGGCAACCTGCAGTATCTGGGATTAAACGGCGTGGGTATGGACCCCGGCCCGTACAGCACGGCAATACCCGGGCTGCTCTACATGGTATTCCAGCTCGTGTTTGCAACGGTTACGATGGCGATCGTCACGTCAGGTTTTGCTGAGCGCATCAAGTTCAGTGCATATCTTGTCTTTGCACTGCTCTGGACAACGATTGTCTACGACCCGCTCGCACACTGGGTGTGGGGCGGCGGCTGGACCGCACAGTTCGGCTCAATTGATTTCGCCGGCGGCACGGTCGTTCATATCAGCTCAGGGTTTGCAGCGCTCGCACTGGCACTCGTGATCGGGAAACGTGTCGGGTTTGGCAAGTATGCGATGGAACCGGCCAACATCCCGTGGTCGATTCTCGGTGCCGTGCTCCTCTGGTTCGGCTGGTTCGGGTTTAACTCAGGAAGCGCCGTTGCAGCAAACGGCCTCGCGGTGAGCGCCTTTGTTACCACCAACACAGCGGCAGCAGCCGCAGCGATGACCTGGATGCTGGTCTCCTGGGCACACGGCGGTAAGCCGAGCTCGCTTGGGTTTGTATCCGGTGCTGTCGCAGGTCTTGTTGCCATCACGCCGGCTGCCGGGTTCGTAACCCCACTTGCTTCGATCGTGATCGGTGCAGTGGCCGGTGCACTCTGCTACGGTATCATGCTCTGGAGGCAGGGTAAAGGTATCGATGAAAGCCTCGATGCATGGGCAGTCCACGGTATGGGCGGCCTCTGGGGTGCACTCGCAACCGGTATCTTCGCCTCCGCAGCGGTCAACGGGTACTCGGGACTTCTTGAAGGTAATGTTCACCAGTTCATCGCCCAGGTTGTCGGTGCTGGTGCAGCAGTTATCTACGCGTTCGTGGTTACGTATATCCTTGCGGTTATCGTGGACAAAACCATTGGATTGCGGGTGACCGAGGAAGAGGAATATGTCGGGCTCGACATCTCACAGCATGGTGAGAGGGCCTAAATTTTTTCCGGGTGATTTCCATGAAAATGATCACAGCAATCATCAAACCCGAACGATTCGAGTTCGTGAAAAAAGCGCTTGAAGACAAAGGCTATGTCGGCATGACCATCACGGAGGTCAAAGGCCGGGGCGAGCAGAAGGGAATCTCGCTCGAATACCGCGGCGGCAAGATGACCGTTGACCTCCTGCCCAAAGTCAAGCTCGAGATTGTGATCCGCGACAACGCTGTCGATGATCTGGTCGCGACCCTGACCGGGGCTGCCCGGACCGGAAAGATTGGGGACGGGAAGATCTTCATCGTACCGGTCGAAAAATCCATACGGATCAGGACCGGCGACGTGGAGGCATAAAAACCGTAATTATCCGTCCAACAGATGCAGTAATGTATGTCAAGGTAAGCGGGGTCCACCACCCTGCTTACATTTAAAAAAAAGCGTTTCAACCAGCCACACCACTCTTCCGGCCAAAATCTCGGGGCCGTGATTTTTTTTATTCTGCATCCAGAAGCGCACGCAGTTTTTGTTCGATGTGCGGCGAGATGTGAATATGTCCGGGCAGAGTAAAGGTACCCGTGTCGTATTTTACCGCTTCCTGCATGTCTTCGTCAGATATCCCGTACTTCTGGTGATCGACGATTTCATGGAAAAAGATCTTTTTGCCCCCGGGAATAATCCTGCACAGGCAAAATTCATCAGTTACTCCGGCCCGGATATAATAGAACGATGAACCGATCATCGATTTACGCTGGTACTGGATCTGTTCAATGATCGCCTCGTACTCCGGTTCGGATCCATCCGGCATGGCGTACCGCGGCAGCGGTTCCCTGTCGGCATTCCTGCCATCTGTTATCATCGATTTTTACCCCCTCCCGAAATGTACCCTTGCGGTTCTGGTAAAACCGTAGGATAAGATGGAAATATATTTCTATCACATATATACTTAGCCCACCCTCACGTTCCTGGCTTAACCGGTCTGTCAAATGCAGACTGTTATTTACCCTGCCGGCTAAAAACTAAAGTAAGCAATCATGATCCCATGGCTTAATTCCAATTTTAAAAATTTTAAACCAACTGCGGCCATAGCGCTCAATGCCACGCGGCATATGAATACCCTCGAACGCAAGAAACTTTTTTCTCCCGATATCGAACCCATGCGGACGGCTGAAGGGCGCTGGTTCGAGGCGATCGTCTACGAGATGTTCTTGGGAATCTCCCTGAAATCCGACTGCATCAAATACATCGCCCGAAAAGGGGCAGACGCACCACGTGCCGGTGCACCGGCCTGCCTCGGACAAAACGGGATCTTTTACTCGAAGTACGGGGATATCACGTTTAGGGGAAACGGCCAGGACCTTGCGGAATTTGACCTGATTCTCGTCGATGCCAACGGTAACGTCGCATTCGGTGAGGTGGTGACATCCCCGGCTGACTTAAAGGAATTTGAGATCGAGATTGCGTTCAAGAAACGGCTGCTCGGGTACCTGTACGGCCAGGAACATGTTTCATTCCTTCTCATCTCCTCATTTGATATCTCCAACTACTCGGTCGTAAAGAGGCTGGCAAAGGATCCTGACAATGCGATCATCCACACAAGTTCCTGCGAGGAGATCAAGGGGCTTGTCAAGCACTACCGGCCCAGGATCCTGTACACAAAACCCACCAACCACCCCAAGCTGATCCGTGCCACCGATATCCCGATCCGGCACCAGATCGACTACAGGAAATACCATGACGAGTTCAGGAACCGGCTCTTTTCCGAGATCACGCATGGCCAAGGCAGGAAGAACGTGGAGCCCGTGACAGAGACGGAGGCGCTGGTAAAAAAGATCCTGTACGGTGCGCTCTATCCGCATGCGATAAAAGCAATCTGCGACCAGTACGGGCTTGTGGTCAAGGGCAAACGTATCGACTACGCGGAGTTTTTCCAGTTTTTCTCAAAAGCGATCCTTGCCACCGATTTCCCCGGCTATGAACTGATCATCTACCTCCGGTCCCGACAGAAAAAAGAGTTCCTCAAGATGGTGCAGACAAAGGAGGGCCACTTCCGTTTCGAACGGCCGACTCCGTCCCGGGTGGGATTCTTTTTGTGGATCGAGTCCCTCCAGCCTTCGCTCGGGACTAACATTTCTTTAGAGATCCTCCAGACATTTACCATCAGGGATATGACAAAAAAATAAAAATTTACGGGCAGGGCTGTTCGGATTTTCCCGTGTGCCCTGTCTTTTTTTAGCGGTCGTATCTGTATTTTGTGTCAGTTAGTCCAGAAGTGCAGCCATGGCCTCGTCGTATCTGGCTTCCATGACGTACGGGATGCCGGAGACGGCAGATGCGTCCTCTGTCAGGGCCATCAGGTCGTCGCGCGACATGGTCGAGAGCCGGAAGTTACGGCTGCCTGCCATGATCTGCTGGAGCCCGGTCTTGAATTTCTGCGCATGGGTATAGATGCCCACGGCACCCATCGGGATCTGCTTGACTTTCGAGCCGTATTTCTCCTTAAGCTCTTCGTAGCAGACAAAGATCTCTTCGACCGTGCTGCCGTATTTCGAGACGGACTTGGGCAGATCGCCGGCCTGGAGCCACTTCTCGATGTTTTTACCGACCATGCCGGGGATCATAAGTCCCCTGCCCATGCAGACTGCCTTGAAGTACGGGCTGCCCATCGCAAGCGCCTTAAAGACCCCGGGCTCGTCCGAAAACCCGCCAGCCATGGCGAGGTCCGGGACCCTCATGCCTTTCTTTTCAAGTTTCTGGCAGAACTCGTACGTCAGCGACTGGAGATAGAACGTCGGGATACCCCATTCGTTCATCATCGGCCACGGGCTCATACCGGTCCCGCCGGGAGCGCCGTCAATGGTTAAAAGGTCGATCTTTGCTTCGGAACAGTAGCGCAGCGCCATCGCGAGCTCAACCATGGAGTACGCGCCGGTCTTTAACGTGACGCGCTTAAACCCGATGTCGCGGAGCCGGTCGATCTCTTCTAAGAACCCTTCTTTCGTGACAAAACCGAGGCGGGAGTGGCGCTCAAATTCCTTGATCGCACCAGCCTTGAATGCGGCCTGGTTCTCCTTTAAGGTCGGGTCGGGGAGGACGATGTAGCCCCGTTTTTTGAGTTCGATGGCCCGTTCGAGCGAGGTGACCTTGATCTCGCCGCCGATGCATTTCGCACCCTGGCCCCACTTGAGCTCGATAGTGTCCAGGTTATGCTTGCTTGAGACGTATTCCGCGGTTCCAAGCCGGGTGTCTTCAACATTCATCTGGACGAGAATTTCCCCGTAGCCTTCGTTAAATTTCTGGTAGGTGGTGATCCGCCGGTCCATCTCGGGCGATGCCGTGACCTTGCCTTTCGCGTCGCGCTTTAGGCCCGGGTCGATACCGCAGACGTTTTCACCGCAGACAAGCGTGATGCCGGCAATAGCGGCGCCGACGGCGAAGTGTTCCCAGTTGGCCCGTGCAATTTCCGTAGAGCCGAGCGCCCCGGTAAAGATTGGGAGGCGCATCTTGACCTTCTTGTCCCAGCCGTATTCGGTCTCGGTATCCACGGTTGAGAAGACCGCTGTATCCGGACCGGCTTCGGTACCTTCGGGCAGACCTTTTGCACCCATGGCATATCCCTGGATATTGAGATGGGAATAGTCAATGGGATAGTTCTTGTCTGCTCCTGCCGTAATCGCGCCAAACGGGCCGGGATAAAGGACCTCCCTGCCCCTGAATGACGAAAGCCAGATCTCGCAAGAGCCTTTGCATCCGTCCATGCACCGGGTACAGATGCCGGAACACGGAACAACGCTCCGCGACCGGTTGACGGTACCTGTTGCTTCATTTGCATTTGGTTGTCTTAAATTGCTCATGAATTCACCCCTCAAATATGAGAGTGGATGATATCTTTCCTGGATCCCCTACGCCAGGTGAGGCGCAGGTAGTATGACCCTGAAATCGTTTGAGAACGGTTCTCAAACTAGAGGAACTTTCCTACCATAGTTTATAAATGATTTTATTTTGTTGCGAAATGTCACGTTTTTTCTACATTTTTTGTTCTATATTGAAAAATTTTGATCGGTTTTCCAACAATTTTTAAAAAATGCGAGAAGTTTTTACAAAAAATCATCTGTTTTTGATCATGCATGTTTTTTGTTCCGGTCCGGGGATTTACCCCGGTCACAAAACCGTGACACCTGTTGCTAAAAACAGCACCAGGAGGATCAATGGCTGGTGCACGAGGTAGAGCACGAGCGAGTGCCGGCCAAGAAAGGCAAGCGGTGCAACCGTATGTCCGGGAAGCCGGGGCACTTCCCACCTCCGCTCCCCTTCGGGGTAGAAGTATTCCCCGGCTGCAATCCCAATTAAAACAAGACCCATCCACGGGAAGATCGGCGTGTAATCCACGCTCCAGAACGTGAGCGGGTGGATGCCAAAAACGAGCAGGGCCGCCGGGCCGGGAACGGTGGCAAGGGTCCAGCCGGTGACAATAAAAGCGATCCCGATTGCAGCATTCCAGGTCCGGAACCGGAAAAAGAGCGGCGAGAGCATGATCGCAACGCCGATGAGGTGGAGGATGCCAAAGATGACAAATCCTTCCTGGAGGTACCACCACGTCGCGACGGTCACCAGAAGCCCGCAGCAGAAAATCCCGGCGCCCCGGATCAAAAATTTTTGTACGAGTGCCCGGCCCTTGAGAGGCTGTGCGGCACGTGCATGGCTGATTGCAAGCGAGATGCCGGCAACGAGAAGGAAGAGCGAGGCCGTGGCATAGGCAAAGTACCGCCAGAACCCGGTCTCGACATTGAACGAAACGATCCGGAAGAATGCGAGATCGAAGACCGCATGGAAGACCACCATCATCACGATGGCAATCCCCCGCAGAAGATCGATCTCCGGATAACGTGACGGACCGCTCATGTATGCTGGTACATCGCATCCGGTTTGTGATATGTGTTTGGAAAGCTCCCCCGTTACATATCGTTATTCTGTCGGCTTTTTAAACAAAAGAGCAGCCATTTTGTTGCGTTCACTTTTTTTACCCCCCTCGTTTTTTTGCTGCGGTATGTCGCCAGAACCAGGGTGCCCCCCGGCAGGATTTTTTACCGTCGCCAAATTTACGCAGTCAGACCGCACGTGCCGGGCAGTCAGTAATTTTTTTATTCAAGTGGATTAAAGGGTAATATTCTGGAATATATACGCAACCATTGCGTTTACCAAATGTACCGGGAAACTTTTGCTGCCGCTCATACGGGACATGCGTGGTATCGGCAATCGTATATTTATACGAATGTGCAGAGTATGTAAAAAAACAGGGGAGATGTGGTTCTTATACAGACGAATCGGTATGTGATAACCGGATTAATTGTCGTCATAGTCTTTGCTATTATCTGCGGGTGTACGACAACAGCACCATCAGCAGATCAGGAAAAAACAATTACGCCGGCAGGAACGACAACCGGTGCCGGCATCCGCATTATCTCCGAGGAACTATACCCGTTTAATTATGCCGGTGCAAACGGGACGGTGACCGGGCAGGCAACAGATGTGGTCCGGGGTATCCTTTTACGCATGAACCAGACCGCTGAGATTACCCTTATACCGTGGAGCGAAGGATACGGTATCGCGCAGAAT
>JBAZHU010000014.1:0-15441 GCA_041652215.1 Methanoregula sp.
CTCTCTTTTTTTAGAAGACAGCCTTTGCAAATATATGGTGAGACATCCAACCAGATGATCTGACAACAGGAAGTATCCATTATGGGGAAAGGTACTATCGTACTCGCATATTCCGGAGGACTTGATACCTCCATCTGTATTCCACTTTTAAAAGAACGGTATGACTATGATCGCGTGGTAACCGTTGCCGTCAATGTCGGCCAGCGGGACGAGGAGATCGATGTGGCAACAAAAAAGGGCCAGAAACTTGCCGATTGCCACTATACAATCGATGTCCGTGAAAGATTTGTTGCGGAGCATATTGTCCCTGCAATTAAAGCAAATGGCTCCTACGAGGGTTACCCTATGGGCACCTCTCTTGCCCGGCCACTGATTGCAGAAGAAGTAGTAAAGATTGCAAAAAAGGAGAAGGCGGCCGCGATTGCCCACGGTTGTACCGGAAAGGGTAACGATCAGTTGCGGTTCGATTTTATCATCCGTGCAGCCGGCCTTGAAGTCGTTGCGCCCATCCGGGAGCAAAACCTGACCCGTGACTGGGAGATCGAGTATGCCAAGGAGCACCGGATCCCGGTGCCGGTAAAAAAGAGCAAGCCCTGGAGCATTGATGAGAATTGCTGGAGCCGGAGTATCGAAGGCGGCAAACTCGAAGATCCAGCATTTCATCCTCCTGAAGAGATCTACCTTTGGACCGTCTCAACGGAAAAGGCCCCGGCAAAACCGGAGCAGATCTCCATAACGTTTTCCGGCGGCATTCCGGTTGCGATAAACGGGAAAAAACAATCCGGCTATGACCTGATCCAGAAACTCAACATTCTTGCCGGGAATCACGGTATCGGCAGGAACGATATGATCGAGGATCGTATCCTCGGGCTCAAAGCGCGGGAAAACTATGAGCATCCGGCAGCGACGGTTATCCTTGCCGCCCACCGGGATCTTGAGAGCCTGGTGCTTACCCGGCAGGAACTGGCGTTCAAGCGGATGGTAGATGACAAGTGGTCGGAACTTGCATACAAGGGACTGGTATACGAACCTTTGTATGCCGCGTTGAACGCATTTATCGACACAACCCAGGAACGGGTAAACGGCAGCGTTGATCTTGAATTCTACAAGGGCAGTGTCAGGGTGCTTGGCCGCAGTTCACCGCAGGCTATTTACTCGGGGGATCTTGTCTCCTTTGACAGTGCATCTATCGACCAGTGCCATGCGATTGGTGTCTCCCAGTACTTCGGATTGCAGGCACGCCTGGTTCATGCCATGAAACAGAAAAAGGCACAACGAAAATAATTCCTTGTGTCATATCCCCCACCCGTCTCCCCTTTTTCATACGCCACAAAAAAGAAATCTATATCCCGTAACAACCAGATCGTTAGAGTATGTGCGCCGGTTTTTTTTCCCATCTTGGTAAACCAAAGCCCCATATCGTAGAAAGTCCCACTCCGCCTTCGATCGCGCACGGAGCGGGAATGCAGATCCCGGAATACAAGAACAAGCCTTATTTTATTGTGGCCTCTGTGGAGATGGGGAACACCACCACCAAGTGCATCCTCACGGGGGTGAGCCTGGAGACTGGCAAATCCTACGTGATTAACAAGACCGTAAGTATGAGCCGGGATATCCGCCCGCCAAAACCCGGCGAGGAGGTCTTTGGTGAGACCCTTGACGGAACAAAACTCTCGCGCCAGGCGGTTACCGAACTGGTACGGGATACGCTGATCCAGTGCCATAAGGATGCACACCTTGATATCCAGAAAGATCTTGACTTCGTCGTCCGCAGTACCGGTGTAGTGGCCGAGATGGAGTCCCCGGATCAGGTCGGTGATTTTGTCATCGCTCTTGCAAACGGCTGCCTGCTTGCAGGTGTCCCTCCCCGTAAGATGACCCCCCCCATGGCAAAGGGCAACCAGCCTGAAAAACTCCAGCCGTTCAGTTTTGCCGACAAGGTGGTGTTCATCGGTGCTGTTGCGGGGGTTATTCCTCCCGTGGGATCGACCGGGGTCGAAATGGTCGCAAACGAGATGGAGGGCGAGCTTGCGATGGCCGGGATCAAGGAAGGGGCAAAATGGACCACGGTTGATTTCCGGAACCCATGCGTTTCCATGGATTTCGGGACAACGCTGGACGGGCGGATCACAAGCGATGTGAGCCCTGACGATCCAAACCCGTTTGCAAAGACCATCGGGAACTTCTGCGGCCTTGCCGGGGCGATTCCCGATGCGATTGTACGGGGAACCGGTCTTGTACAGGAACGGACAGGTACAGCGCTCGACATCTTCGGCGAGCACAGTGTCGCAGGCGGTTTCTTTTCTGGAGGCAACCGGAGGGTCGTGGACGATTATGTGAACCGGTGCCATGAACATATCGATATCCGGATCGTCCCCTCGGATCGCGATCGGTTCGGGCGGGTACCGGTTAACGCGAAACTTGCAAAGGAATCGAAGGTCGCTATGATCGGGTGCGACTGCGGGGTGAACAGCAGCGATCTCGACAGGCTTTTTGAAATTGGCGCAGAGATCCATAAAAATTATAACCTCTCGACCCGCAACGAAGTGGTCGATCGGGTCTGCGCGAAGATGGCGCTCCGGCTTACTGATGTAGCCGTAGAAGAGCACCTCGTTCCCAGGAACGCATCGATCGGGTTTACCGGGCGGGCAGCTATCTCGGGACGAAAACCTGAGTATATCCTTGAGGGAATCACTGAGCGCAATCTCTTCGATGAGCCAAACGACCACCTTGTCTTTGTGGATGACGGCCTTGCCCGGGGCGCGTCCCTTATGGGACGGTGCATGAACTCTCTTGGGAAACCCAAAAATCCCATTGGCGGGGTCCGGGGCGGGCCCTGTATTATGAACCGGCGGATCAAAATAGGTAAATAGGAATGTGTCAACTATGCCAGACGAGATGAATGCCGAAAAGAACGATGACAGGCAGACTCGGGAAGAACCACTCTTTGATGTCCTTATACCCCCCGGTGTGCCACGCTCCGTGATTTTTGATGTGGTAAAGAAGTTCGATGTCGAAGTGGTCGAGCGCAAGCAGCAATTTAATTTTGCCAATATGGACGGCGACGAGCGGGAGATCCTCGCATTCCGTGGCAAACGGGAAGATGTCGAGCAGGTAGAAAAATTTTTGATCGAAAGAGTCCGCGCGTTTATCGGGGAATAATTACCCTGACGGTTTTTTTATTTTTTGAGGAGTTTTACCAGCAGTGATTTCTGGGCGTGAAGACGATTCTCCGCTTCGTCCCACACCAGACTCTGCGAACCATCGAGTACATCGCCGTCAATTTCCTCTCCCCGGTGGGCTGGCAGGCAGTGAAGAACCCGGACATCCGGTGCCGCGTGGCTGAGCAGCCGATGGTTTACGGTAAACCCTTTGAATGCGGCAAGTCGTTTTTCCTTCTCCGCTTCATCGCCCATCGAAATCCACGTATCGGTGACGATTACCTGTGCGTCTTTTACCGCCGCCTCCGGGGTCTTTGCGGTAGTTACCTCTCCTCCAAGGTTCCGTGCCTGTTCTATTAACTCCGGTGCCACTTCGTAGCCTTTCGGGCTTGCCACGGTGACCTCCATACCGGTAAGAGTAGATGAGAGAACAAGAGAGTTGCAGACATTATTTCCGTCACCAATCCACGCGATGCGAAGTCCGCTGACATCGCCGAAATGTTCCCTGATGGTCAGGATATCGGCAAGGATCTGGCAGGGATGCTCCCGGTCGGAGAGTCCGTTGATGACCGGGACCGTGGCGTTTGCGGCCAGTTCCTCGACCGTACTGTGACGGTATGCACGGATCATTACGGCAGATACATACCGGGATGCAACCCGAGCGGTATCCCGTATCTCTTCCCCCCTTCCGATCTGGAGATCCTTTGCATTCAGGAAGAGCGCATGACCGCCAAGTTCGTGCATGCCCACTTCAAACGAGATATGTGTCCTGGTTGAGGACTTCTCGAAGATCATCGCAAGGGACATGCCCCGCAGCAGTTCGTGGGGAACACCTGCCCGCTTTTGGCGCTTGAGGCGCTCTGCACCGGAGAGGATTTCTTCGAGTTCTGTTTTGTTGATGTCCAGAATTGAAAGGAAATCTTTCTTCATTGTAACTCCTTCATATGCGCAATCCGCCGGTCGAGCAGGGCCTGAGTGCCGATATCGCGGCGGTGGTGGATGCTTCCTGTGACTCCAGATGCAGCCTGTTCTGCGATCTGTTCTGCCTCTGCAAGCGTGGGGGCTTTCCCGACAAATGCAAGGGTGCGGGAGGAAAGAGTCCAAAGCCCGCCCTCTTTTTCTTCCACGTTTGCATAGTAGAGAATAGCCCTCTTGGCATCCCCGATGGAAAGCAGCCTGCCAGTCTGCGGGGCCACGGGATACCCTTCAGGAACAAGATATTTGCAGACTGTTGCTGCATGCTCAAATGAAATCTTTGAGGACGAAAGCGTCCCCTCTGTGATACCGGTCACTGCATCGCAGAGGTCCGAAGAGAGGAGCGTTAACACATTCATAGCCTCGGGATCCCCGAACCGGGCGTTGAACTCTATTACCTTTGGCCCTTCTGCCGTATTCATGAACTGGCCGTACAGGATGCCTTTGTAGGGATAACCGTCTTTTGCCATCGCGGCAACGACAGATGCCATAATTGAAAGGGCAGCGGTATATGCTTTTTTACTTACAAAGGGGAGCATGTGATCCGGCATTGAGTAGGATCCCATTCCTCCGGTATTAGGGCCGGTGTCACCCTCAAAGGCCCGTTTGTGATCCTGTACGAGGGGCATGGGGACGATGTGGAACCCGTCGACAAAAGCCTGGAGAGTGAACTCTTCACCTTTAAGCCGTTCTTCGAGAACGACATCGCCTTTTATCTGCCGTACGTAATCAAGGGCACCGGCGAGATCGACCTGCTCTCCCATGATCCGGACACCTTTTCCTCCGGTGAGACCGATGGGCTTGATGGCCAGATCTCCCGCATGGTCCTTCACAAACGCGATTGCCTCGTCCGTATTATGGAAGACCCGGTAAGCCGGGTTGCCGCCAATGTGATGATGCGTCATTAAATCCCGGCAGAATGCCTTATCGGTCTCGATACGTGCCGCTGCTTTTGTCGGGCCAACGCATGCCACCCCGGCGGCAGAAAGCCGGTCTACCACGCCGGCCTCAAGCGGAGCTTCGGGGCCGATAAACGCATGGGTGACCTTTGTCTCTCCGGCAAACGCCACGATCCGGGCGAGATCTGTCTCTTTTGTGAGACAGACTTTCTTTGCGATCCGGGCGATACCGGGATTTTTCATTCCCATTACCGAATAGATCTCGGTCTCGCTGTTGCGGGAGAGTGCAGTTGCTATGGCGTGTTCCCTGCCCCCCCCACCAACAACGAGGATCTTCATATCCATTTCATGGGTTCTATTGGTTAAAAATGGTTTACGCTCCGGTGTGAGCGCGTCAGAGAATCTCGCTGACCCGGACAAGCGGATAGAGTGCGATGGCCTGCTCTTTTAACGTGGCCGCCGCGCCCTGTTCCCGGTCGACTACCGTGACGACACGGTCAGCCCGTGCACCCGCATTCCGCAGCGTGGAAATCCCATAAAGGGCAGATCCTCCCGATGTGGTGACATCCTCGACAAGGAGAATATCTTTCCCTTTCACATCCCCGATGATCAGTGACTTCTTGCCATGGTCTTTTTCTTCTGCACGTATAATCGCAAAGGGTTTTTGTGCGGCAAGTGCTGTTGCAACCGCAAGAGGTACCCCTCCGACTGCAACACCGGCAACGACATCAAATTCGTATCTTGTTGCGATTTCCTGTGCTATTGCCGCGAGAAATTCCGGATGCGTCACTGCGGTTTTCACATCGACATAGTACCGGCTCTTTGCGCCGGAAGCAAGGGTAAAGTCACCGAACTCGATGGCTTTGTGTCGGATAAGGAGATCTGCAAGTGCATTCATGGTTGTTCACCAGGGTTCTTTCTTGACTCCGCACAGGTACCCGATAATGTTGACCGCACGGTGGAGAATGGGGGTCATGATCAGGATAACGATAAAGGCCGGCAGCGTAATGTTTGCAAAGAGCCAGGACGGATCAAAGATAAGCATCATGACAAATGCACCGATGACAAGGTCATACTGGTCGGCGATCGGCCATGCATCTCCCCGGTTTTTCCCCAGCCTTCGCTTGAAAAAACTCTTTCCCATATCCCCGAGGAGTGCCCCCAGCGAAAGGAGGACAATCGATGCTGCCGTATGTTGTGGCAGGAAAGTCCATCCTCCGGTGACGGCAAGCCAGATCTGCAGTGTCCCGACGGCTATCCCGGCGAGCACTCCGCATACGAGACCACGGTATGTCTTGCCATCCCCAAGGAGCCGTCGACCATCGGAATAGTTCCTGTTAAAATCTATCGGGGTCCCTCCGCCGCAGAGTGCCGCGACGGGGTTTGGGATGTAGGCAGGAACCATGATCCAGAATGCGGCGAGCAGTGTCGAGAGCAATGGTATTATGAATAACTCGTCATTAATAATGTAGCACTCCAATACCTCTAAATAAAGAACAGATAAAAAGATTAAGGTTACTCAACAATTCAATTACTCAACAATTCTATAAATATCAGTCATCGCTGCATCGGGTGGATATATATGTTGATTAAAAAAACACGCAGCCTTTGCCCTGTCTGCGGGGCAGTCCTGGAAGCGGATATCGTAGAAGAAGAGGGGAAGATCTGGATCGTGCGGACGTGCCCGGAGCATGGTTTGTTCCGGCATGTCTACTGGTCGGATCCGGAGATGTACCACCGGTTCAGACAGTACGATGCAATTGGTCGCGGCGTGACCAATCCTCAGAACCAGGGAACGTCAGATTCCTGCCCGACCGCGTGCGGACTGTGCAGTAACCATCATTCAGGAACGCTTCTGGCAAATATCGACCTGACCAACCGGTGCAATCTCGACTGCGATTTCTGTTTTGCCAATGCCCGTGCCTGCGGGTTTGTGTACGAACCAAGTTTTGACGAGATCGTCAGCATGATGCAGGTGCTTCGAAACGAGAAGCCCGTGCCGACACCCGCCGTGCAGTTCTCCGGTGGCGAGCCGACCATGCGGGATGACCTTGTTGATATTGTCAAAAAAGCAAAGGAACTGGGATTCCCGCAGGTTCAGATCGCATCAAACGGTGTGAAACTGGCAAACAACCCGGCCCTTGCCCAGCAGCTCAAGGATGCCGGTCTTTCAACGGTCTATCTCCATTTTGACGGGGTCTCTCCTGCGACAAATCCCTTTTTGAAAATTCACCTGAAGGCGTTGGAGAACCTGAATACGGCCGGGGTAGGCGTGGTGCTCGTCCCAACGATCATCAAGGGAAGAAATGATCAGGAAGTTGGAGAGATTCTGAAATTTGCCGCAGATCACATCTCGATTGTGAGAGGAGTCAACTTCCAGCCTGTGGCATTTACCGGTGCGGCAAAAGATGAGGATCTTGAGAAGGAACGGATTACGATCCCCGAACTCATCGGAGATATCGAGATCCAGACCGCCGGGCTCTTAAAGAAAAGCGATTTCTACCCGGTTCCCTGTGTGCTGCCGTTTTCCGATCTGGTGGAAGCCTATACCGGCCGGCCGCAGGTCCGTTTTACCGCTCATGAGCATTGCGGTGCGGCAACCTATGTCTTTGTCACCAAGGACGGGATGACACCGGTTACCCGGATGGTTGATGTTGAGAGTCTCTTTGCTGCGATAGAACAGATGTCAAACAATCTCAAGAAGGGTGGCACTATCAACAAGTATGCCACGCTCTTGGAGGGTGTCAAAGAACTCCACGCATCGTTCAAGAAAGGTGAGAAGGGAAACACGGCTGAGTTCTGGAAACTGATAGGAAAGACGCTTATCGGCCAGAATTTTGATGCTCTGCGGGAATTCCACTGGAACGCACTTTTCATAGGCACGATGCATTTCATGGATCGTTACAATTACGATATCGAGCGTGTCCAGCGGTGTTGTATCCATTATGCAACACCGGATGGCAAACTTATACCATTCTGTACCTACAACAGCGGACCGGTCTACCGTGAGCAGGTCTGGAAAAAATACGCAAAAGAAAATCAGTAAATTTTTAATCTTTTTTAGGGATATTAATATCCGCTCCAAGAGTCTCCAGGAAAGCTGCAGCACCTCTCATTGGCTTTCTGGTTTCCATTTGTAGTGTATCCGGATATTTTCGGGTCACTGGGAAATCATACGTGAGCTTGAGAACAGATATAGTTTTTATAAAAACGGCAGTTCCATCCAGGTTGCCTGTTGCATCGCAATCGATGCAATCGCCAGATCCTGAATGGCAAGCCCGGTTGAGTCAAAGACCGTGATCTCATCCGGGTTTTCACGCTTTTTCTTACCTGTCACAACTTCACCAAGCGTACCGGCGATCATCCATGGCTGGTAGATTCCCTTGCTGAGGGGTACGTTTATCTCTCCCGAATGGAATGCCTGCGCCGGATCGTCTACGAAAACCCGGGCCCGGTGCAGGATTGTCGGGTCGAGTTCCTCTTTTCCCGGCGCATCGGCACCGATTGCGTTGATGTGCGTGCCCGAATGGATCCATTCGCTTTTCACTATAGGAGTGCGGGAGGGTGTCGTGGTGACCAGCACATCACAGTCGCAGGCATGTTCAAGGGTCACGCTTTCTGCATCAAGCGGATTAAGCCGTGCGGCAAAAATCCCGGCATGGCTGGAATTCCGGCTCCAGACCCTGACATTGGTGAGAGGTAGTTCCCGTGCGATTGCCCTTACCTGTGCTTCTGCCTGACGGCCGGTGCCTACAACCCCAAGCACGCACTCCTTTTTTGGTGCAAGATATTTTGCGGCGACTGCCCCGGCGGCTCCCGTTCTCATGTTCGTGAGCCGGGTCGCGTTCATGAGGGCAGTAGGCTGGCCGGTCTGCGTGTCAATGATGATCGTCAGCGCCATTACGGTTGGGAGCCCCACCATGTGGTTGTCCGGGTGGACGTTGACAATTTTCACCCCGGCAATCCCCAGCGAGGGCAGGTACGCCGGCATCGTCCGGAAGTCCCCGGTGGGCAGGGTAACGTACAGTTTCGGTGGCATCTGCACGAGACCTTTCCCGTGATCGGCAAATGCAGCCTCGACAGCCCGGTTAATCTCGCCTATATCGAGGTCTTTTTCCGGATCAGGGTAATAGCGCATGAACGATTGATCTATCTGCTTGGATTTAGCGTTATGCTCACAACAGGTATCAGAAAGATTCTCATAAAACGGCAATTCGCACATTCCCGGTGCAGCAGATGCCTGTACTGCGGACAGGTTCACCGGTGAATTATCAATTCCCTCACAACAAGAATGATCAAAAAAGCGAAAGAAAAATTCTAGGCGTATTCCATTTCCTTGAGCGTTTTTTCCGCCAGGTCCTTCATGCGTGCCGAGATCCGTGATGATGAGGTGTAATCCACATCTTTCATCGCGTTTGCAATCTCGTTCCCAAGGACAAAAATGGCATATTTGTGCTCAAGCTTGCTCTTGTGCA
The DNA here is from genome assembly GCA_041652215.1 of Methanoregula sp. Taxonomy (GTDB): domain Archaea; phylum Halobacteriota; class Methanomicrobia; order Methanomicrobiales; family Methanospirillaceae; genus Methanoregula. The sequence continues at coordinate 9,511 of JBAZHU010000014.1, forward strand.
GCTGGGAGGGGGTGATCTTCAGGGCACTGTACTGCGAAAACTTCAGGTCAGGGTTGACTTCTTCGAAATAGTCCTTGACCTCGTAAAGCATCTTATGAAGACTAATAAGTTCTTCCTTGTGCATACAGTCACACCAAAGTGTTACATGGAGTGCACCATGCATAAATAAATTTGTGTGAACCCGGTTTTACGAGCTCATTTTCATCAACCGGATGTTTAAAGGTCTTTTTATAATTCCTTTAAAATCTTTTGCTGCTACATATTCAAGCCCTTTCCAGACCAGGCGGTCGAGCAGTTTCTGATCAACGGCCCGGTCAACTACGAGACCGGCTGCCGGTGCATCCAGCGTTTCTACTGCCTTTTCGACCTCTTCTGACCGGATCTCCCTGATTACTGCCATATCTCCATCAAGGAACCGGGCGAGATTCCTTCCTTTCACATCCTCCATATGATCACGGATGGTTACCGGGACTTTTGACGGGTTCTCTTTTGCTCTCTTCTGTCCCGTGCCGACCCGGTCTGCCGTGTCGCTGCGATCCACATCACCGGGAGCCAGTGCCGCACGGGGCTGCCGGGACAAGTCCGTCGGAAGTTCGGCTGTGTCCTCGAAGTACTGGTCGCGGACGTACTCGACCGGTACCTTGTTTCGGAGCGTCTTGATAACCTCTTTTTTGGTCATGTCTTCGACACTTTTCCCCCGTGGGGAGAAAGCGACGAAATCGATATCGGCAACCTGCAGGAGTTCCCGCAGGATCAGTTCTCCGCCACGGTCGCCGTCAAAGAATGCGGTTGTTGTTTTCTTCTCGCAAAGATCGACAATCGATTTGGGGATGTTGGTACCCTCCACGGCCACTGCATTCTTGATGCCGTACCGCAGGAGGTTGATAACATCTGCCCGACCCTCGACAATAATAATTGCATCCGACTCAATGACGTTAGGGCCTGACGGCAGTTTTTCCTCGCCTATTGTCCCGACCTTCTCGACCCTCATTGTCTGACGAACATCGTCAAGGAGCTCATCGCTGTCGATCGTCCCGTCATCAAAACGCTCGATGAGAATCTCCTTTGCGCGCTCGACAATCTTCTTGCGCTTGCTGACCCGTATGTCCTCGATAGACACCACGGCTACGCGCGCAACGCACGGCCCCACGCGGTCGATGGTCTCAAGTGACGCGGCGAGAATTGCCGTTTCCGCCCGGTCAAGGGAAGTGGAGATCAATATCTCTCCGGTAGTCTCGCCTTTCTTGCTTACTATCTGGACATCGATCCTGCCGACCCGTCCTGTCCTCTGGAGATCCCGCAGATCAAGATCTTCGCCGAGTAACCCTTCAGTCTGCCCGAAAATGGCACCGACTACATCAGGTTTCTCGACCACCCCCTCGGTGTTGAGGCTGATATGAATAAGGTACTTGGTAGTATCCGGTGAATACACGTAAACGCACCCCCATGTATCATGCGATAGATGAAATGCCTGATCATAGGTATAAAATATATATAACGTGTGGAATTACTTAAAGTGTAGGTTTGTGTTCAGGCCTTTTTCGCACGAATCCGAAAAATAACACAACGCGTTTACCTCTGCCCCGGTTAGCCCCTGTGGTGATCTCCGACAATTATTCCTTTCCTCTCGCTGCACAAAGCTGCCCGGCGATTTGCGCTCGGGTGATACCGGAGATCCGCACTTTCTTCTGGGACGATGCGAGACCGGAAACAATAGAAACGGACGATGCCGGGACTCCAAGCGTGGTGCTGATGAGCCCGATCACTGCTTTATTTGCCTTCCCGTCCACTGCAGGAGCGGTAACCCGACAGCCGATTGCCTTTCGCCACTCGTTGTAGCCCGCAGGAAAGAGATCTGATCTAGCACCGGGTGATACCTCGATGGCAATGAGTGTACCATTGTGGTCATCGAAAAGAGCATCAGCCATTGTTGACATGGAGCAATCTTCTCTTGGGAAAGGATATGTCGCCCGGCTTAAACACACACGGATCATCAGTGGCTGCTGCCGTTCTTCACCGGTGGATAAAACCCTCGGCCGGGCGATGCCTGTCGCGCACCCGGGTTGTCCCATGGATCATATCCAGGCACTTGCCAATCGATCACCCGGGGACCTATGGGTGCGCTTTATCGGCACCCTCTTTCATCTGTTCTCTGGACACTTTATCGTTTCGTGGCCAACCCCCATCCGACTTTCTCTGCTCTTTGCACAGTCAGGTACAGCATGCCCGGTGAAAATACGTTCACGGATTTGAGGGAGCGTAGCCCCGGCCGGAAAACCAGATTGGATCTGCACGGCAGAATTCCCCGTGATCGTATACCATGACCCCGTCCCGGATCACGGTATAGGGAAAGACCGCCCGGTGCCCCTCAAACGGCGTCCAGCCGCACCTGCTATGCAGAATTTCCGGCTCTATCATTACAGCAGAATGTGGGTAGAGTGCAAAATCCGCCCGGTCGCCGGGTGCAAAACCTGCCGGTGGAATACCGATGAGTGCGGCAGGTGCAGTCGCGGTCTTCCGGATCAGGTCGGGCAGGGTGATCTGCCGGTCGAGCACTGCGGCCATGAGAAGGGGCACCATGGTCTCCACGCCCGGGACCCCCGAGGGAGCTTTTAAAAACGGAAGCGCTTTTTCTGTTTTTGTGTGGGGCGCGTGATCGGATGCGATCATATCTATGCGGTCCCAGCGTGCAAAGAGATCCTTTCGCTCCTTTTCGCTCCTGATCGGAGGATTGACCTTGAACCGTGTATCGGCAGCCCCGGTTTTTTCCCGGGAGAGGAAGAGGTGGTGAGGGGTTACCTCCACGGTTCCCAGTGCGGCATCGATCGCAGTGGCCGTGCTCATGTGGCAGAAATGGATCCGGCAGCCGCCCGTATTGCAGGCCTGCACCGCAATCACTGCATCTCTCTCGTTTTCGGGTGAGCGCAGGGCATCATGCGTGGCGAGATCAGTGTCCTGTCCCGGAGTAACGCCTTCTGCGTGGATCGTGGCAAGCCCTCCCAGAGCCCGGATACGATCGAGCGCACGGGAAAGTGCCGGGGTGTCCAGTGCCTCGCCGTAACTGGAAGGAGCAAAAAATGTCTCGCCAAAGGCCATTGCCCCTGCCGCCCACATCTCCCTGAAGGGGGTATCCGGAGTGACTCCGCTGTTGATCGCAAAATTACAGAACGAATGTGCCTGTGCTTCGCGGACCCGGGTCAGAAATGCTTCCGGTGTCGTCAGGGGCGGGAGGGTGTTTGGCTGGTCAACGACAACGGTTACCCCCCCGGCAAGGGCGCTCATGCTCCCGGTTGTCCAGTCCTCTTTTGCTGACTGGCTCCCTCCCCGCATATGGACATGAACATCGACAGCCGCCGGGAGGACAAAAAGACCTGTGCAATCGATCTGCCGGTCTGCCGCTGCCCCGGCACCGATATGCGCTACCCGACCGTTCTGGATCGTGATATCTGCCCTGCGCCCATCCGGGATCTGGACATTTGCAAGCACGAGGGTGGGGCGGCGTTCCATGCAGATATGATCGGCACCTGACCATATAGTCATGCTGTTTTTGAGGAGATGCCCGGGGAATAGAATGTTTTTTCTGTCACGTCCCGGAATTAGTAGTATAACTGTGCCGGAGAAACCGGGGGCCGCTCGTTGTATCAGGACTCCTGCGGTTGAGCCGGCGCGGGGGGATATCATGGATAAGATTATAAAATTCACGCTGGGACTCTTTGTCCTTATCATGATTCTTTTTGTGGCGGTTGTTTCCTACACATCGTATATCGATACGACATACAGGAACTCGTTTTCCGGCACGTATGTCTATTCCTGTACCATTACGACAGATGCCGTCCTGTCGAATGTTACGCTCTTTTTGCCGGTTCCCGCAGATCTGAAAGGCACCTCCCCTCTCGATGTCCAGATAAGCGGTCAGCACGTTTCCGGTGTTCCTGAAGACTGGACGATCACGCTCTATGATACCGGCAAGGCAACCCTCCTGAAAGTGACGGCCCCTTCAATCGGACAACCTGCCGTTAACGGGAGCGCACAAACGACCGCGATCACGCTTGCGGTAAACGCCTCTTCGTATACTCCGATCGACACCTACACTCCTGTCGAGAATGCGGCTGTGTTCCGCCCGGTGCAGGATATTCATACGGTGGCTTGTCCTGCCGGCGATGTGACAACCGACAGCACACCGGAATGCTCTGAATATCTCACCAGCATCTATGCCGATTACACAGCGCCGCTTTCGGCCTCGGTAAGCATCAGCGCAAGTCTTGAAGCGACGAACTCCTGGACGATCTTTAAACCGGAGTCCAATGGCTACAAAAACCGGCTCTACCTCTTGATGCATGGCGACAACCATGGCTGGGAAACCTCACGGGGTTGGCTTGAATCCGGGATCGGTGCGTATGATGCACCGAAGACCAGCACCTGATTTTTATCGTGCCAAACGCGACATGATTGCCAGAACAGGCAGGTTTCTCCAGCCTGAACCCACTCTCTGGATACTCTCATGGAAAAACGACCGGACCCGGCAACAACCGGAAAATACCGTGATGCCATACACCCTGGCTACACGGTTGATATTATCCTCAAGGCGGACCAGCGGAGCGGAAAACTAACACGGGGCATCGTACAGGAAATCCTGACAAACTCCTCGTTCCACCCGCACGGTATAAAGGTCCGGCTCAGGGACGGCGGCGTGGGGCGGGTGGCGGCAATTCTTGGGCAGAAGTCCCCGGAAACTTAAAAAAAAACGCTAAATTTCCCCCAATAAAAAATAGTATTAACCTTTTTATTTCCAGTCCCGGGTGATGACTGTGCTCCCTTCTTCTTTCTGGCGAGCGATCTGCTTTTTGAGAGCATCAAGCATTTCTGCTGTGATCAGGTTCCCGGTCATCACGTACAGAGATTTCTTCCGGGTTTTTGGGTCGGTCTCATACGTCACCACAAAATCTTCGTGATTGGCCAGAGCGGAAACCACCATCTCCGGGAGAGTGTCGATCAGGGTTTTTTTTGTTTGTAAACGGTGTTTTTTTACCAGGGTCATATCGGAGTGTAGCCCCCATGAGCCGATAAGGTCTCTCCCCATCCTCCTCCGGACAGGACTGCCTTGGCGTGAAACGCCCGCAAAGACATAGTACAAGGTAGAAAGGACGGGTCCGTTATCCCTCATTGTGCGTAGGTGTGAATCAGACCGGCCTTTGCCTGAAAAGTCCGGCACCCTCAACAACCGTTTTTGCAAAAGTCCGGTGCCGTCATTCTTCTTTTTTAAAATAGTTCATTAACGGTGCCGGACTTTTTTTTGAAAGTTCGATCACGCCTGTGGAATTTTTAGGAAATGTCCGACAACCTCATTGAACTAAAAAAAAACCGTGCCGTGAGCTAAGGAATCCAGAACAAACCTGGCCCCGTGCAGGCGCCCTCCGGTCCAAGGTCACGGGAGAAACTATGACCGAGCAACGCCAACCCGTAATCCAATGATTCTCGTTGACTGGCAGATCCGGGATCGCATCGCCCGGGGCCACATTAAAATCGACCCGTACGATCCGGCTCTCATCCAGCCCAATTCGATCGATATCCGGCTCGGGAGCCACTTTGTCTGGTATACCCCGGGTGAACAGGTTATCGATCCGTACGACAAGGCGAGCGTAACTGCCGATGTGGGTGAAACTCACACTGACTCATTTGTCCTCAAACCGGGGCAGTTCGTGCTCGCCGAAACGCTCGAATGCATCGGCCTGCCGGACAACATCGTCGCGACCATCGAAGGAAAATCAAGCATCGCCCGGCTCGGGGTCACCCTCCACCAGACCGGCGGCTGGATCGATGCCGGTTTCCGGGGCACCATCACGTTAGAGATGGCGAACGTGAACGCACGGCCGGTCAAAGTCTACGCCGGTATGCCCATCGGCCAGCTGGTCTTTTACACGACCGAGCGGG
>JBAZHU010000015.1:0-15395 GCA_041652215.1 Methanoregula sp.
TGGACATGAAATGCGTCGCCTAGGACCCGTTCATCTCGAAAGAGCGTGCGGCCCAGCTTGGCGTCAGGGTCATGACCATCGATGAACTGTTCAAGGTCGCCGATGTGATCACGGTACACACGCCGCTTATCAAGGAGACAAAGCACGTTATCAACGCAAAGAGCATCGCGACGATGAAAGATGGCGTGCGGATCATCAACTGTGCCCGTGGCGGTATCATAGATGAGAATGCGCTCTACGATGCGCTCAAGAGCGGCAAGGTTGCCGGCGCAGCGCTCGATGTCTTCGAGACCGAGCCGCCCCTGGAATCCCCGCTCCTTGGCCTTGATACTGTGATTGTGACGCCCCACCTTGGGGCAAGCACGGTCGAGGCGCAGAAGAACGTAGCAATCCAGGTTGCAAAGCAGTGCATCGATGTCCTGAACGGCGGTTCCGCGAAGTACGTCGTGAACGCGCCGATGGTCCCGTCCGAGCAGGCAGAGGTGCTCGAGCCGTTTGCAGAACTTGCCGAGAAGATGGGCCGGTTTGCGATCCAGACCGTTGAAGGGCGGCTCGCATCGGTCGAGTGCATCTACGGCGGGGAACTCTCTGCGTACGCGGGGAGCATGAAGTTTGTGACCCGGCTTGTCCTCAAAGGGCTGCTTGACCCGATCCTCCAGACCCCGGTCAATATCGTCAATGCCGAGTTTGTTGCAAAGGAGCGCGGCATCGCGATGAGCCAGACGGTGACCGAAGAGTCCCACGGCTTTAAGAACCTGATCACGATCAAGGTGAAGACCGACAAGACTGAGGAGACGGTAAGTGGCACGGTGTTTGCGAAAGGCCGCAGCCGTATCGTCTCGGTGAACCAGTACACGATGGATCTGATTCCCGAGGGATTCGTGATTGTCTCCCGTCACCTGGATAAGCCGGGCGTTATCGGCCGGGCATCCACGATCCTTGGGAAGTGTAACATCAACATTGCCGGCATGCAGGTCGGCCGGATCAATCCCGGCGAAGAGGCGCTGATGGTCTTAAACGTGGACAGCGAAGTGCCTGAAGATGTGATGAAGGAGATCCGCTCGATGCCAGGTATCTTCTCCGCAACGTTTGCCAGGATTTCTTCTCAGAAGATCTAACTTTTTTTAATGGCGGGACTCCGGTTTTTTCCCGGGCAGGGTGTCTTGTGCTCATCGGTGCCGGAGGGTGGGTCCGCCGCTGGTGGATACGGAGGCAGAACCCGGCGCTGTTCCGGGAATACGAGTAATGGTACCCCCCCTGCGGATATGCACGGGAAACACGATCCTTTTTTGCCGCGGGAACGGTGTTGTGCCGGGAATTTTTGGATTTTCCAACGTTCGCGCCCAAAAATTTCCAAAAGATCGCCGCGAAATCCGGAAAAAGCCCTCGCTCATGCAGTTCTTACGACGGAGGGGCTGCACCCCTCCGAAAAAAATCCGGGCGATCACGCTCCACGCGTAAGGCTTGAACATTTTTCCGGCCAAAAATTTTTGGTTCGAAATCCGGTACGGCCGGATTTTTTTGCCGCGAAAGTTTTCTGGCCGATCTTTTTTCGGCTCGAAATTTTTAAAATCTAAAATTTTTCCGGTCGAAAGTTGGAAAAAACGATCGTGCCTGGTGCAGGTTGCTGCCCCACCGTCGTAAATTCCCGTGGGCGTGGTGGCTGGCGATACCGGGAAACCCGGACTTTTTTTGGCCGTGAACGTTTTTTTGCCGGAAAAATTTTGCCGCGAAAGTTGAAAATCGCAAAAAAAGTTGGCTCGAAATTTTTCTGGCAGGTTTTTTTCCGGTTCGAAATCCGGGAAATCCAAAAAAGTTCCGGTCGAAAGTTTGTACGCCCGGATTTGTCCGGACAAAAATCCAAAATGCCGGGAAAAATTTTGGGAAGACATGAACATGAGGCAGGAAAACAGTACGAATGGCAGGAATGATCCAGTTCCCGTGTCCGCAAGCCCCCTTCTTACGCCAGCCCAGCCCCCAAAGGGGGCGGGGGCGTATGCGATGCCGTGGGTATTACCTGTACTCACGTGAGCCTTCGCCAGTGGTTCTTCCTGTGCAGGTAATACCCCCTCATCGCTAGCCGGGGGATGCCCACGCTGGCAGAGAGCGGAGGCGTGCCGGAGCCCTCGAAGAGCGCATCTTAACCCCAGGTCACCGACGGTGAGATTCTATTCAAACCCATTTCTCCGACGTAATCCTGAGAAACGCTCATAGCGGCCTCCGGGCAGCCGATCCCCGCTCATATGACCATCCGGACCTCTCTAAAAAACCCGCCAGCAGAAGCCCGCTATTATGCAGGGCTGATCTTCGATTAAAAGGGAAATTTCTGGAAAAGAAGCGTTTTAACAGAACTTTTTGAGTGGCGTGGACAGCGTTTCCACTGGAAACCGGTTCTGAGGGATCACCATGTTTTGGCTCTCCGTCGGAGAACCGATCCGTCGGGACATGCCTCTGGCGGGATCTTGTATCCGACCATCCTTGCGCCAGCCCCCGGAAGAAGCGTCAGCATGATGATCAGGTGATTTCAACAAGGGCAAAAAACAAAAAAAATTATCTGGTGTTACCGGGACCGTGCTTTTTTTTCAGGCCTCTTCGTAAACCTTCGCGGCTACCGGCAGGATGTTGGGGCGCTTGTCGGTCATGATGTAGGTGTAACTCATCACATGAACGATGTACTCCAGGTATCCCCTGGCAAAGTCCGAGAGCCCTTCCTGCCGCCTGCCAAAGATCAGGATGTAGAACCACTGGATAATCAGGCAGATGGTGGCGATGATACCATAGACACATGCAACGATACCGATCAGGATCCAGTAGACGATTCGGATGAGCAGCTCAAGCCTGCTTGCTTCGTTCACGTACGTGAAGAGCTGGGTTGGGGCAGTTCCTTCAGTCATAATAAACCAGATTCCTACTTTGGGATGAGGGGTAATAAACTGACCGGTCCTTGTGCGCACCTGTCCGGATCCGGGAGGGAAGTACCCGCATGGATCGCGGTACAGGTGCACTATTTTTTAATAATAGGATGACAGATACTGTAGAGCATCAGACCTTATGCGGGCTCGTGGTCTAGTTGGCTATGACGTCGCCTTGACATGGCGGAGGTCCTGAGTTCGAATCTCAGCGGGCCCATCTCTCTCTTTTGGTTTTTTCGTTTCGTTACCGGCATTTCGGGAGTTTTGGACCTGTCCTGCATACGGTTTGTCGTATCTCCTGTTCCCTTGCCGCATCCGGCCCGGAACCGGGGAGCAGCAACATTTTAAAGAACGGCCGTAAACCGGTATCCCTTGTAATCCGGGGATTGCCATGCCTGACCGGACCCACCATTTCAAATGCCAGAAATGCGGCCATGCCGACCGTGAGTTCCACGACGTCTGCCCGGTGTGCGGGCGCCCGTTTTTCCGAGATTATGTGGATACGCAGGTTCACCCCCGGGACCCGGATCTGGCCGGTGTTGTCACGTCGAAATTCCGGGCCCGGATTTTTTTAGTGCTGATGCTTGCGGGGATTGGCGTCAGTCTGTTCTTTGCGTTCCGGCCCGTGCCGGGGATTTGACCGTGTAACGAGGGGAATCTGTCATACCCCCACAATATGCCCTTAAAAAAAAAGTATCCATTGCTTTTTAGCCGCGGTACATCAGCCACACCGCGTACAGCATCGAGGCGCAGGCAACAAGCAGGAGCAGCGAGTGGAGACTCGAAAGGATGTTCGGGAGCCCGACCCGGACGAGATCAAAGATGACGAAGAGGGCAAAGGTCAGGGCAATAAACCAGCCATACTGCTTCTTGTTCCGGGCCGCGACCAGCACCGCGATCACCACGACCGCACATTCAATCAGGATGGCAAGGATCTGGATAAAGTCTGCGATGTCCATGGTTCTGAATAGGTGTTTTGAAGTATCTGTTTTATGGTATGGGTGTCCCTGTACTTGGAACAGGGTTTTTAAAAAAAGTATAGTTGGTGGGGTGTAACACTCATTTTATGCTGTATGCCCTGCGAGATTGGCATCGATCTCCGCCTGGGTCAGGCCCCGGTTATAGAGAGACACTGCGCCTATATCCCCTTTGAAGTAAAACTCGCTGCCCGGTGCGTTCTGTTTTCCGATGCTCAAATCGTTGCTGTTGGATTTGAGGCTGACAGATGGGGGATTGGGTGACGGGGTGGTGACAGACCGGGGATCCACACCCTGACTATAGATCAGGGGCTGCGATTGGCCGTTGCTGTAAATTTTTACGGTTCCCCCGCTGACCGATGCGGTCACATAATTCCAAGTGTTCGCCGTGACCGGGGTCGTCGTGGTGATCGCTTGGTAATGTATTCCTGATGTTGCATCGTTCCACTCAAACACCAGTTGATTCCCGAACTGGAAGAGCTGGTAGTTGTCCATTTCGTTGGTGCTGCCGGTGATCTGGCCTTTCCCGATGATCTGGTGCCAGTTGTTGGAGTCACTTGATGAACCAGCAGTCGTGGGGTTCATCCACAGGGAGAGGGACATATCCCCGGTGAAGCTTAAGGTGGGGTCGTTGGGGATCGTAATGTTGGAGTTTACACCATTGAAATGAGCGACTGTCATGCCCCCGGGACCGGTATTGCTGGTCGTGATCCCGAAACTGGTCTGGTTTATGGGAGTGCAGTCCGTCCGGTAGAACTGGCTCGTGCTTCCCCCGATAAATCCCCCGGCCACCGGCAGTGAAGTTGCCCCGTTTGTTACCTTTGCCGTATAGGAATTTGCAATCACATGTACATTCTCATCGATCATCTGGAGAGTCCAGGTACCCTTTGTCATGGGGCGCGAACTGGCCGGGGCTTTGTCTGATATCGCGTAACTGCACTGGGTCGATGAAGGTGAACTGTTCGGGTAGATATACAGGGTTTTACCGTACAGCGACCCTTTGAGGCTGCTCGCATCCGGGTACAGGATTTTCCCGTCAGGACTCAGGGCTTTCATCGTTACCTGCGTGCCGGTTGTTCCCGACGTCTGCCCGGTAAGGTAGAATGCATCTCCCGCTTTTGGCAGGAAGGTCAGGACATCATCGGATACCCCCCCGGCCTGGATGCCGGTGACCGCAGCACTTCCTGCAATATAGGCACTCTTTTTGAAGAACAGGGAATTGAGTTCCCCCGAGAACGCTGCATAGGCTACTACAGCGATCAGAACCACGAGGATGATGATCAGGATCTCTGCTGCGACCTCCGACATCCCAGACGTGGATTTCGTATGTCTCACGATCATATAATTCAACAATTGTGTTGTCCTGTATTATGTTTCTGTTTATATGATCCGGCAGCCTGCCCCGCCGTGCTTCTCGTGATACTGCTGGTGGTATTCCTCTGCCCTCCAGAATATGGCTGAAGGAACAATTTCCGTAACAACCGGTCGTGAAAACCGTCCTGAACGGCTGATTTCATCTTTTGACTGGATTGCTCTGCGCTTCTGTTCAGGATCATGGTAAAATATCGCCGACCGGTAATTCGTCCCGATGTCGGGCCCCTGCCGGTCTTTCTCTGTCGGATTATGAATCGACCAGAAGATCGCAAGCAAATCGTCGTATGTCACCTCATCGGGATCGTACAGGAGCCGTACTGCTTCCACGTGACCCGTTTGCCCGGTACAGACCTCTTCGTACCGTGGATTTCTCGTGGATCCACCGGTGTACCCCACTTCTGTTGCCATCACGCCGTGTACGTTCCGGAACGCCGCCTCGACGCCCCAGAAACAGCCGGCCCCGAACGTTGCAGTTTTCAGTTCGCTCAATTGCGCCCTCCTCTAAAAAGGATCTGTTCTCCCGTAACCTGTTAATGGTTGTGCGGCTCGGGGCGTCCCCCCGTTACGGCAATCATCATAATCGATAACGACACACGATCATCTGTTGAATGGTGTACCTGCATGTGCAGGCGCTCTTCATGGGAATTGGATCATCCCGGGGCGTTTCCCCGTCCATGAGCCGATAGCGGCGGGCACCTGATGTATGAGGAACTAAAAAATGCGGCTACTGTTTGTTGTGTGCGGCGAAGGGCTGGGGCACTCGTCCCGGTGTATCCATCTCGGTCATTACCTTGAGCAGCACGGGCATTCGGTCAGTTTTGTGGCATACGGGAAATCATATGATTTTTTCCACGATCACGGGTGCACCAACGTGTACCGGGGGGAGCGTGAGGTCTGCCTGGAAGGGATAGACGGGTTTTTCTCTTTAAAAAAGACCATCTTGTGCTCGAAGTGGATGACCATTAACCTGATCCGCTCCGCATTACGTGTCCGCCGGCTGATCATGGAGCAGAATATCGACTGCGTGGTCTGCGATACGATGTATGGCGGGGTTATGGCGGCACGGTTCAGGAGGGTGCCGGTTTTGTTTATTACCAACCAGAACCGGTTCATGGGGGCCGGCGGCCGGAAGAACCCGGTCTGGTATCTCCTCAATTTTTTGACCCGCCGGTACCTGTGTCTTAGCGACACGGTGATCGTCCCGGATTACGCCCCTACGGATACGGTGAGCGAATACAATCTTTTTATCCCGGCTCACGAACGGAATCACTATCACTTCACCGGGCCGTTTCTGGATGTCGATCTCTCCCGGTACCCTTTTTCAGAAGAGACAATTTTTACCAGTTTTGGAGGAGAGCCGTATAAGCTGCCCCTCTACAACCTGCTGAGAACGATTGCCGATTCCAGGAAAGACCTGGTTTTCGATGTATTTTATACCGGTGCAGTCCTCCCTGAATCCTCTGATAATTATCTCTCCCACGGGTATGTGCCCAACCTGTACGAGCACCTTGCCAAAGCGCGGATCGCTATCGTGCATGGCGGGCTCACCACCCTGCACGAAGCCCTGATCTTTAACAAGCCTGTCCTTATCATCGTTGACCCGGGGCATCCCGAGCAGCAGAACAATGCAAAGAAGATTGTCGATATGGGTGCAGGCATAATGGTGGACGGCCGGACCCTCACAAAAGAGATCCTGGAACAAAAAATTGCCGAGACACTGGCCCTTCCACCCCGCCCGGGGGGCGGGGATCCTATGGTTGCCACCGGCCGGAAGAAGGCAGCGGAGATTATCGAACTGGTGGGATCGCGCAGACAAAAAAAATTCTGGCCGCTGGTCCACCGCCAGTAAAGGAGGAACCGGTATGGGCATTTCCGAGGAGATAACACCAATAAAACCGGGCGAGGGACTGCACAGGTGCCCGGCCTGCGGGTACGAATACGGGTTCCATACGTCATTTGTCAGCGTGAACGCGGGAAAAGACGGGAAGGAGAGCCCGGTGAAATCCACCCGTGATCTCTACCGGGTGATCCTGATCTGTCCGGAGTGCGGGGCGCGGTTCGATGCGGGCTGGCGGATCACATTTTCCGATGAGGAGAGCCACGTTGTCAGGGCGACCAGTGTCCACATCTGATGCTGTGGCGTTCTCCCTGCAACAGGGAAGGAACGGGACCTCCAGAGCGATTCCCGGGGGCCACTCCTGATGCAATGCATCCGGTGCAAGGGGAAAGGACTGTGCGGGCTGCCCCGGTGTCCTATTACCAGCAGGTTCCATGCACAGGCCGAGATGAAACCCTCTGCCAGCTACCAGGGCCGCGCGCCCTCGGTGTTTGTCGGCAGTTTCGGGTACCCCGATGTCCAGGGGGGCCCGCTCATGATAAACGACAGCGATCATCCCCCGGACTGGCTGGGCCGGAACCTCGGGATTGAGGATATCGTAGGAATCCGGGCACGGACGATCCGGGGGAGGTCGCCCCTCCAGCGGTTCACCGGCAACCTCCAGGAGATCGCCCTCTCGTCGCAGCCGCTTGACGTTGATGTGGCGTTTGAAAAACCCGTCTCCTTTGCGATGACCTTTGACGGGACGGTCGCCCCGGTGGGATTTTCCGGGGCGGTCCGGAACCTTGACGTGATCGGCAGCGCGAAGGTGGGGCGGGTTGTTGACAGGATCACATCGGATGTGGACATCCGGGCCACCGATGCCTGCGTGGAGCTCAGTAAGGGCGGGAGCGATGTCTATGATATCACCAAGCTCATGACCGCAGGGCTCCTCGGGAAACGCCGGCATTTTGTTCCCACCCGCTGGGCGATCACGGCAGTTGACGATACCCTTTCCACCGCGCTCAAAAAAGAAATCTCCCGGTTTCCGTCCCTTGACGACTACCGGGTCTTTTCTGGTGAGATCTTCGGGAACCGGATCGTCTGCATCCTTGCACCGGGTGACTGGCGGTACGAGATGATCGAGATCTGGGGCCGCCGCACGCTCTGGGCCGGGGATACGGAAGTGATCGTCGAGGACCGGGAGGCACTGAAAAAACAGGGGTATTCCCCGATTTCAGGTGCCTATTACTCGGCACGGCTTGCCGTTTGTGAATACCTCAGGGACATCCGCAGATCGGCCCGGGTGATCGTGCTGCGCCACATATCCAGCGATTACTGGGCGCCGCTCGGGACCTGGGTAATCCGGGAAGCGGCACGTAAGGCGATGGCAGCCCCGCCGGTTTCCTGCGAGTCGCTGGACGCCGCAGTTGCCGTGGCCTCTGCCCGGCTCGGGTTCGATTACTGGGCGCCGCACAGCACCCTCATCCCCGAGATGCACACGCAGCGGACGCTTTTCTCGTTCTGATCCCTTATGCCGTGTACGCCTGTGCCGACTTGGACTGCCGCTGGTACCGGTCTTTGATGCTGTCGAGCGTCTCGATCTCGGTCGTGTCCTTGTCGTCCCGGAGCCGAATGAACCGGGGGAACCGAAGGGCAAACCCTGCCCCGTACGTCGGGCTGACCTGAAGTTCGGCATATCCTACTTCAAAGACCAGTCCCGGCTCGAAGCGAACCTCTTTACCCGCGCTTGAGATCACCGTGTCCTTGAGGAGATCGTATACCTCGGCCAGTTGCTCCTCGGAAAAACCGGTGGCAACCCGTGAGAGGGGGATGAGCTTTCCCTGGTCCTGGCAGGCCACCAGAAACGAGCCAAAGACGTGTGCCCGTTTGCCCTCGCCCCACTCCGCCCCGATGACGGCAAGATCGAGCGTATCCACTTCGGGCTTGATCTTGATCCAGTTCTTCCCCCGCTGGCCCGGAGTATAGGGGGAATCGGCGACCTTGAGCATGATCCCTTCGTGGCCGGCGGCAAGCGCACGGTTGTAGGTCTCCTTGATCACCTGCGGATCGGCACTGACCACCTGCGGGGCCACGTACTGCGTGACCACTCCTGTAAGGATCTTCCGCCGTTCGAGGAACGGGAGATCGATCAGGGTTTTGCCGTCGAGATAGAGGATATCAAAGACATTGGGCACCATCCTGATCTCTTCCTGCGCCTCGGCAATATCATGCCGGCGCCGGAACCGGCGGAGTACGGACTGGAACGGCATCGGCTTGCCGTCTTTTATCGCAATTACCTCCCCGTCAAGGATCACATCGTGGTTCGTTGAGGCGAGCAGCAATCCGATCACATCGGGAAGCGCATTGCTGACATCTTCGAGCCTGCGGGAGTACATCTTTGCACGTAGTGCCTCCTTGTGGAACTGGAACCGCGATCCGTCGTACTTGAACTCCGCTGCCACTTCGCCGTGTTCCTGCACCATGCCGGCAATAGAGCCCTGCTGGGCAAGCATCATCCGCACCGGGTGGAAGGGGGTGATGCGGACGTCCATAAGCGCGTCGGGACCGATCCGTGCGAGCCGTGCCACTTCGCCCAGATCGTTTATTGCCTGCATCGCGTGCTCAACGAGAGCAGGATCGACAGAGAAGGCTTTTGCGATCGCCTCCCGTACACTCCCCTCCCCGACCCCGATACGGAGTTCTTCGAGCATGATCCGGGCAAGGTACCGCCCTTCAAGAGGACTGGCATCACCGAGCAGCAGTTTGACCATACGCAGTTTCTCTTTCTGGGAGGTGGCCCCGCCACGGGCTGCGATGCTGATGAGGTTGTTATACACCTCGACAATTTCGAGATCCTGGTGGGATAACGAGACCTGCGATTTTTTTGACAGGAGCTCTTCTACGGCCCTGCCAACATCCCCGGTTTTGTTGATCTTCCCGATTACCGCATCCTTTTTTATCCCGACGACGTAACCCACGGCCTCGTAGAGGAGGTTCGGGCCAATCCCGAGTTTCTGCGCACTCCAGTCAGGAAAAATCCGCCCCATGATAAACCGGACAAAGACCGGGAGTTCCTCCGGTGAGAGCCCGGGCAACACCCGGCTTATCACATCGATCATGTCGAGGCGGCCGGAGATGCCCTCAATTTCTTCACAGCACCGGGAGAACTCTAAGAAGAGCATGGCGTTTCTGCTTTGTGAGTTGGCGACCGAAGCATTAACACTTTACTGTAACGCCTGAAAGAGCAGTTTTTCTGTTCGATTTTTCTCCCGTTTCGGAAAGTATATGTAAAAGTATTTTTAATGTCCTGCCGATAGTTCTCTCAGTGCAGGTCGTGGATTATCTCTATGGGTGACGAGTGGCAGCCCGAGGCCGTTGTCCGGCTGAGGCTGGAGCGCCTCAAAAAGGATTTTGTCGATTATATCGCAGTCAACAGCGAGAAGATCGATGCCAACATCCCGGTTTTTTTCGGCCAGGTTATCACGTCCATTGACAAGGCGCTCCCGGGCCTCGGCGACGATCTCTACGACCCGTTTATCGATGCGATGGCCTTTGCCGTGCTCGAAGCGTCGAAGCGATCCGATGACATTCCGTTTGTGGAAAAACTCTTCGATTACGCCATGCGGAACAAACGCGGGAACCGGGGTCGCGCAGTCTACGACATCCTGCTGGGTATGAAGATGATCAATACCGGGAAGTATGCAGAAGGTGCCGAGCAGCTCAAAAAGTACCGTTCCGTCGATGTCATCATCTGCCCGGCGATCGCATATTGCTACTTTGTCCTCTCAACCCAGCAGAATTCCGCTGAAAGGAGTGGACCCCGGCGCCCCAACGATATGTCGCTGGCCGCACGGGAACAGATGATTGAACTCGTCCGGCTCAACCCTCCGATAAACCGTCTTCAGGATCTTGAGATTTCCGAAGACCCCCGGATCAACAAGATCTTCTGGTTCATGATCAAGCAGGCGATCGACTGGTTCCCCAGCGATAGAGAGTTTATCCGTATTGGGATCGAAAAGGCGTCCCGCGACGGGAAACGCGATATAAAAGAAGAGCTCCTCAATATTGCGATTGAGCGGTTCTATAACGACCTGTTCTTCCTGCGCGAACTCTACAAACTCAAGCTTGAGAACCGTGATGCCGGCGGCGTTGCCGGGGTCGTCAAGCAGATGACCCAGCAGTATCCCGATGATATCGAGCCGCTCTATTATGGGATCAAGCTCTCGATTATCACCAGCCGGATGGACACCTATTTCCGGTTCCGGAACCTTGCTACAAAGAAGAACATCCCCTTACAGGCGCTCATCCTTCTGGATTACTCGTTTGAGGTGATGAGCGGCAAAAAGGCCGAGGCGGCCGCCTGTATGGACGAGATAAAAAAACGCATGGGCCCGCAGCACCATTTTGTAACGCTGCTTAATTACGTGGCACACGATTTCCAGTCTGACGACGCAAAAAAAGTCAGGCGGGCAAAGAAGGCGATTTTTGATGCCATTGACCAGTACTGTATGAAACTGCTCAAGATTGAGGCGCGATAATGGGAAGGCATAATGTGACGACAGGTGCGGGTGAAGGAGGAACGTCTTTTTTGGGACGGTATGAGGTCTTACTATGGCAGTGATGAAAATTATTATCGCAGCGGGAGAGACTGAAGACGCGGACGAACTTGCGTACCTGACGGAAGCGGCAGGGTACCGGGTGATGGCACGGGCGTCATCAGGGGAAGAGACCGTCGCGCTCGCAGAGGCCCGGCATCCGGATCTCGTGCTGATGGATGCGCATCCTGGTGGCGGTATGGGCTGCCTTGCGGCGGTAAAAAAGCTCCAGACCGTCTGCACGGTTCCGGTAGTGCTGGTCGCTGCAACCGATCGTGATGTCCCGATCCTGCATCAAAACGCCCATCCTCCGTACGGCTGCCTGGTAAAGCCGTTTGGTGTCCGTCAGTTCCGTCAGGTAATTGAAACTGCGATCTACCGGTTTTCCCGGGAGCAGGGTACCCGTGTGAACGGCGGCGCAAAAACAACGTACGCCGGCGCGGAGGTGCGAAAGATCGCCCACGATATCAACAACTCGCTGAGTTCGGCGCTCGCGAATATCCAGCTTTCCCACCGTTCGTGCCCCGATAAGGATCGCATGTTCGAGCACCTGGCGAGCGCTGAGGCCAGCGTATTGCGGGCGCGGGATCACGCCCGCCAGTTGCTTATGCCCTCGGTGCGACCGAAGAAAGAACCCGTGGCAGACTGCGGGGGGGAGGTTCCAAAAAAACAGCCCCGGGGCGTCGGCGTTCAAGAGAACGGAAAGGCAGTACGGTACAGGATACTGCTGATGGACGATGAAGAGGCGATCCTTTCTGCCACAAGCGAGATGCTTTCATTCCTGGGTCATGAAGTCACCGTGGCAGAGAACGGCGATGCAGCGATCGATCTGTATAAAAAAGCACAGGACGGGGCTGCGCCGTTCGATGCAGTTATCCTCGATATCACGGTACCGGGTGGCAAAGGGGCAGAGGAGACGCTCCCCCGGCTCCATGCGCTCGATCCCGGTGTGCGGGCGATCATCTCCAGTGGGTATGCCACCCACCCGCTGGTTGTCAGTTTTGCCACCTGCGGTTTTGTGGCAGCCCTTGTAAAACCGTACGGGTTCAAGGAACTCGAAGAGTCGCTTGCAACGGTGTTCCCGATATAAGGAGACTATAACCGGATCTCCTGTGGGGTGTCCCGGGTTGACCCCCTTTGGGTCGCCACGATCAGGTCTTTTTCTACAAAGAAGAGTCCGAGCCCCTCGCGCGCACTTGCCCTGGCCCGGTCCGGTGTATTGTTGATCTCGCTTAAGTGGGAGAGAATCACCTGCGGCACGTCTTTTCCAAAGCCCCTGAGCACTGCTGCGGCAGCGGGGTTTGAAAGGTGTCCCCGGCTGGACCGGATCCGCCGCTTCAGGGGTTCGGGGTATGGGCCGTTTGCGAGCATCTCCGGGCAGTGGTTGCTTTCGAGCACCAGTCCATCGCAGCGCCGGAGCAGATCCTGCATATGGGGAGTGACGATTCCTGTATCGGTGCAGTACCCCAGTCTCGTCCCGTTTTCACCAATAACAAACCCGCAGGGTTCTGCCGCGTCGTGGGATGTGGCAAACGGGGAGATCGTAAACCCGCCGGCCACGAACGGGTCGTCATACCGGCAGGTGTGGGTTGCAAGTGGTTTATCCGAGGTTTTCCGGTGGTTGAGAAAATCCTCAAGCGTGCCCCTGGTTGCATAGACCGGGCACTCCAGTTTTCTCGCGAGCACGTCCAGACCCCTGACATGGTCCCCATGTTCGTGGGTAACGATGATCGCACAGATGGCCTCGGGAGCGCAACCGGTCTGCGCGAGCCGGTGCAGGGTCTCTTTTGCGCTCAGGCCGGCATCGACAAGGATAGCGCCGTCACTGCCCTGAATATACGTGCAGTTGCCATTGCTTCCGCTCGCAAGAATCGTGCACCGCATGTCACCATACCATAAGGCGGTTTTTGTATTAACCTGCTCTCATCCAGCCCGCACCCGGGAGAGAAAAAAAGATATAAGACTAAAAACTGCCGTTATTTTTTGGTGTTTATCGCTTCGTATTCCGCGAGCACCGGTGCAATGGTTTTCGTGGAGATAGAACGCCGCACAAGAAGTGTCAGCCTGCGGCAGTACTGGATATGGGCGATCTGGAAACTTACGATAAGGCCAAAACAGAAGCATGTGATGCCGATCAGGGTATAACTTGTAACATCCACCATTGTCTCTCTCCTCAGGTCTCCCTGGCGAGTTCGTCTATGATCGGAACCACGGAGTCGGCATCGGAACATTCCTTTGCAAGCACCATAAAGCGCTTCGAATAATACAGTTTCAGGGCCTGGTGCCCGATGATCGTTCCGATCGCGAACATCATGATCCCAAAACCAATATAGATAATCAGATCCATCAGCAGATCAGTCATGGTGCGTCTCATTGACTGTTACGGCACGATACAGATAAATCTTATTGAAACAGGAAATCCCCGTTGTCACGTGGACTGCCGGATATCCTCATCCCTGCTCTGCCCGGAGAACAGGGAAAAGACCATTAATGGCAAGAACGTTGTATCGTTGTACGAGAAATGCTCATGGATTATAGTCCCCGGAGGGTGAACGCATGACCGGCGAACCATCAATCCCCCTGCGGTTCACGCTCTCCGAGTTTGCCGGCTCCCTCGGGGACTTTGGGACGATCATCCCGCTCATCCTTGCCGTCGCGCTGGTATCCGATGTCAACCCCCGCTACATCCTCCTCTTTTTTGGGATCTGGTTCATCCTGACCGGGCTTTATTACCGGCTGCCCATCCCGCTTGAACCGATGAAGGCGATCGCCGTGATCGTGATTGCCGGTGGTATCGGGAGCGGGGAGATCGCGGCTGCCGGGCTTATCCTTGGGGTACTCTTCCTGGTGCTCGGCTACGGACGGTGCTTTTCTGTCATTGAAAAATGGGTCCCGGAGAGTGTCGTGCGTGGCATCCAGCTCGGCCTTGCCCTGCTCCTCTTTAAGGCCTCCGTGGATTTTGTGATCAGGGACTCTTTCTTCTTTGTTCTCGGTATTGCCGTTATCGTGGCCTTCATCCTCCTTGTCCGCTACAGGCATGTACCGGATCTCTCATCTATCTGCGTCATCGCGGTGGGTGTGATCGGCGGGATCATCCTGCATGGTATCCCCCCGACAAGCCTGATCCCCCCACCCCCACTGGTGATCCCTCTCCCCTCGGATTTCCCCTCTGCGCTCTCTACCCTTGTATTGCCGCAGGTGGTACTAACCATCGCAAATGCAATCCTTGCGACATCCCTGTTGACAAAAGACTTCTTCGGAAAAGATGTGCCTCCCAAGAGACTCTCGACAACTATCGGCCTCATGAACCTCACCGCTGTCCCCTTCGGTGGATTTCCCATGTGCCACGGAGCAGGGGGGCTTGCCGGTCAGTACCGCTACGGGGCACGAACCGGCGGGGCAAGCATTATTGCCGGCCTGATCTTTATCACCCTCGCCCTGTTCTTTACCTCGCCGGAGGTACTCTCCATCGTGGCGGTAGGTGTTCTGGGTGCACTTCTGGTCTTTGTCGGGATCGAGATGGCCCGGCACAGCCTTAAAACAGACTCGATCGCCGTCACCGGCCTTATCGGGGTGCTTGCGCTTGCCGTGTCCATGACCGTCGCGTTTATTGTTGGCATGGTTGCGGTGTACCTGCTCGGGTGGATAAAGAAGAGGCCTGCACACAAAGACCCTGTGGCCGAGGGACAGATCTGACGTGATACGTGGTTCTTGGCGA
>JBAZHU010000016.1:0-15327 GCA_041652215.1 Methanoregula sp.
ACGGGCTGCATGATCTGCGGCAAACCGCTCCGCTATCTTGAAACGACCGAGAAGCGCGAGTGTGTATACTGCCACGAAATCCATACCACCAATACCGTCTGCACGGAGGGCCACTTTGTCTGCGACCGCTGCCACCAGCTCGGGGCCGACGATGCGATAGAGCAGTACTGCACAAAGACACCAGAGACGGATCCGGTCAGGATGGCGATCACCTTAATGCAGAACCCTGTCGTGAACATGCACGGCCCCGAGCACCATTTCCTCGTGCCTGCCGTGCTCCTCGCGGCATACTGCAATGTCACCGGGCAACCGGACAAAAAGGCGAAAATGGTTGCAACGGCACGGGAGCGTGCCGGGATGATCAGGGGGGGTGCCTGCGGGTTTATGGGCGACTGCGGCGCTGCGGTCGGCACCGGGATCTTTATCTCGCTTGTGACTGGCGCGACGCCGCTCTCGCGGCAGGAATGGCAGCAGGCAAACATGGTCGTCGCAAAAAGTCTCATGACGATTGCGTTAAACGGCGGCCCGCGCTGCTGCAAGCGCAACACGTTTCTTGCGATACAGGGAGCGGTCACCTTCGCAGCAGAAAACCTTGGCGTGAAAATTCCGATCGACCCGAAGGTCACCTGCATGTTTTACGGTATGAACAAAGAGTGCAGGACCACCGACTGCCCGTTCTATCCCCGCTGATCGCTGCCCCGGGCTTCGATGATCCGCTGGACAATCAGGCGCGAACTCGCAAGGTCGCCGTCCTCGTACCTGCCGATCCGGACAACCTTTGCACCGAGCCCCCGCTCTGCAAGCTGGCCTTTGAGTTTTTCCTCATCGAAATACTGGTTGAACCCGATCGTGATAATGTCGGGGCGGATCTCTTCGATGGGCCGGAACATGTCGGTCGGGTCGCCGAGGATCGCGTGGTCCACCGGTTTGAGTGCCGCGATCATCGCCCGGCGCTGCTCCTCCGGGACGATCGGGTGGGGCTTGTGCTTTACGTTTGCATCCCGCGCCACGATCACATAGAGCTCGTCGCCGAGTTTCTTTGACTCGGCAAGGTAGTAGAGGTGACCCGGGTGGAGGATGTCGAAGGTGCCGGTGGCAACGATGCGACGCACGGTCACGGGATCACCTCAAGTTCGCAGGGCTCGCCGTCAGCGGTAAAACATTTCCAGTCGTTCTCGCGGTACGGGTAGCCGATGATGAGGTGATATCTTCCTGACCGGGGAAAGAAGTTTACGTCCGCATTGGAAGGCCTAATCACGCCGTTTGGGTGTGAGTGGGCGCTGCCTGCGAGGTGGGTGTCGAGCGGCATCATGTCAAAGAAGATCGAGGCGGATGAACTGCCGGTGACCGTGCCGGGAAGGAGGTTGAGTTCGCTTATCACCCCGTCATCTTCTTTGAGGAGCGCGGCGAACTCGTTCGGGTGGCTGTTTTTTCCCAGTTCGAGCAGAAGCCTGAGAAGTTCCTGTTTGATCCCGCGGATGGTCATAGTGGTTCACGAAAATAGCGTTCCGACGCTTGTACCGATCCATTCGTGCTGGTATGAGAAAAAAGGCTCGCAGATGCCTGCTAAAAACGGCTACAGTCCCGGTATGACGTTTTGGGATCCCGGTTTCTGTGGAGGATGCCCCGGGTTGTGCGTGAACTTTTTTTACGGCTACCTCCGGTGATCCGGGGCAAAAAAGAGTATGGGATCTAAACGCCTCACTGGCCTTTTAACCATTTTAAGAAGGCCGCGATCAGATCGCTGTCATTCTGGTTCTGGCTCACGCTGTTGTCCTGAGCCTGTCCTGCGGTAATGCCCGTCCCTGCATTGTTGTCGTTCTGGTTCTGGAATCCGTTTGTGTTACCGTTACCCGCCGTGGCCTGGGGGGGTGTCATGTTCCCGGATTGGGTCATGTTGCCTGCGGTCATATTGCCCTGCCAATGCCCGGTCATGTTCCCGAATGCAGTCATGTTCCCATTTCCCGGTCCTGGCATAGTACTGTTGCCGGTTGTGTTCCCGAAGTTCATGTACGGCGGACCCCGGGGAGCAGTGGCGTTTCCTGAATTCTGATCTGATCCGGAGTTTGTATTCTGCCCGTTGCCCGGCATCATCATACCTCCCTGCCCATTCCCTTGGCCCTGGTTCGTGGAACCACCCTGTTGTGCCGGCCCCTGGCTGAAACCTCCCTGACCCGGGCTGTTTCCCTGGTTATTACCCTGGCCGGGTCCCGCTGCGGCAACCATGGGTACCATGACTATAGCTGCACACACCAGGACCACAGCTATGAGTCCGAATTTCCGTAAATCCTTCATTGAATTTCACTCCTTATGGGCAACCGCCCCTTTTCCGGCAGTTGTCATACACGGCCTTTTTTTATTCATGGTATAAATTGGAACGACGCGGGGGGTCAAATACATGCAAAAATGCGCCAATGATGATACCCACGAGTTAACAATATCGCCGTTGCGGTTATCACGCAGGCAAAGGAAAAAAATTCCGGGACAAGTCATTTTTCCCGGGACGAGCGTGAACGGTCAATTTCTCGTAAGAACCGTTCCGGAACCATTTCCCGTTTGGGTTTCTGTACGGTTACGGACGATGGTTGCATCCTGCCGGTCCAGGACCCCTTGCGGTTCCGGTCACCCGCGACCCGACAGGAAAAACCTGCTGCCACAAAGAGAGATGCAGGGCGCGCAGGATTATCCCCCGGATTGTGGGTGTCCCGCGAACGGTGCCGCACAACACCGGCATGCAAAAAGCCCCTTCCGCGAATCTGCTAAAAAGGGAACTATCCCCCCATGAAAAATATCCCGAAGTCTTATCTCACAAAAAAGGGCAGAGGGGGATCCGCCGTTACTGTTCGACTGCGGCAAGGGCACCGCTCAGGTCCGCGGTCAGGTTCGTGCCGACAAACGCCCCGCTTGTCGGGAGCACCATGGTAAAGTCCGGTGTCACGTCATACTGGACGATACTGTCTGCGGGCACGGTCATGTCGAGGATGTGCCCGCCCCGTGCGTGGTCATCGGCAAGGAAGTGGAGGTGGTAGCCCTGCGCATTGAGGCCTTTTAAGAAGGTCGGCGTGTAGAATCCCATGACCGTGCCGGTCACGTTCGCGTACGTATAGGTTTTCTGCTTTTTTGCCGCGTCGGTGAGCGTGGGATACGGCTTGTCCTGCGCCGGGATTGCCCGCACCGTGACCGACGGGAAGGTGCCGTGGATTTTCACCGCGTAGATCATGTTCCCGGTGGGAAGCTGTGCTGCCATCGCGGTCGTGAATTCTGAAAAGTTCATGGCCCGGTCGGTTGTGGTCTGCCGGATATCGGTATCGAAGTACGTGACCGTGGCAAACGGTGTAGTCTGGTTGTCCGCCGCCGGTGAGACCGTGCCGTCAGATTTTGCCTGCCAGACCTGTCCGTCCAGCACGATCATCTCGCCATCGAGCCGATTAAACGTACCGATCCCGAAGTCCCCGTGTTTCCTGAGATCGCCGACCGTGACGTTACCGTCATACACGCCCTGCATCAGCGCGTCGATGGTCGAGACCTGGTACAGGGTATCGCGTTCAGGGGAATTTACAGGGACGTGTTTTACAAAACCGGTATAGACTGCCGCCCCGGCAAAGACAATCGCGACCGCGACGCCGATGCCAAGGAAAAATTTGTACTTCATTTTTTTAAATCCGGCCCGGCCCGCTTACTTCTTGCCGGTGACCTTGATGACGTGGTACCCGAACTGGGATTTGACCGGTCCGATGACAGCGCCCTGTTCAGCGGCAAATGCGGCCGCTTCAAATTCGGGAACCATCTGGCCCTTGCCGAACCAGCCGAGATCTCCACCGCTCTTTTTTGACGGGCAGGAGGAGAAGCGCTTTGCGACTGCGGCAAAGTCTTCGCCATCGTTGATCCGTTTTAAGATCCTGTTTGCATCATCCTCTTTTGTCACGAGGATGTGGGATGCACGAACCTGTGTGGTCATGTATAGTGATGGGGAGGTTTTCTAGATAAAAGGGTTGAGAGGTTGGTGTGGTACTAATACCATCAAACGCTCCTTTGGGGCTGTCGCATGCGGTAGAGGGTCTGTCCCGATCTTAAGTGAGGGCAGGTCCCGGGGGATCTGTTCTCCGATGGAGGGCCGAAACATTCCGATCCCGTATGACCGGTTTCCCGTGGAAGTGATGTCCACGCCACTCAAAAAGTTTGATTTAATCGCGTATTTTCCCGAAATTTCCGTTTTAATCAGGATTCAGACCTGCACAATAGCGGGCTTCTTTTGGCCGCGATTTTGGGAGCGTCCCGGTGGTCAGCTGAGGGGAAGATCGGCCAACCGGTGCAATCTGTGAGCGTTTCTCAGATCTCCGTCGGAGAAATTCAGTTGGAGGTGGATCTATCGACGGTGACCTTTAAGCAGAAGACACTCCTGGGGGCTGTCGCCCTCTGCCAGCGTGGGCGTCCCCCGGTTGCGATGATGCAGTATTACCTGTTCGCGAATTTGCATTCGATAGGTGGTTTGTGCGTACAGGTAATGCCCATGGAATCGCTTGCGCCCCCGCCCCCCCAGGGGGCAGGGATAGCGCAAGGGGGGTAGCATGAAAGATGATCCCTACAATACCTCAGTTAGAATCCGATTGCTCCAAAAATTTTCCGGCAATTTGGATTTTTGTCCGGAAAAATCCGGCCGTACCTACTTTCGTCCGGAATTTTTTTGGATTTTTCAACTTTTAAACCGGAAAAAACTTGGCCGGAAAACTTTCAATCCAAAATTTTTTCCGGTTTTCAGATTTCGCGCCAGAAATTTTCCGGTAAAAAACTTTCACGGCCAAAAAAGGTTCGGGTATTTTTCTTTTGCATAGGACTCGGCGATGTGAAGGGCGTCCTCCTGTGATACCGTCGGGCTGTCGTGAGGGGTTGAATAATTCATCCGGGCCCACACGACCCTGCCGGTGTCGTTATTGACCACGTACGTCCCGGTTTCCCCGGTAAATGTCCGCAGATCGCCATTCCCGTAATTCTCCGTTTTCTCATAACGCAGTGTTGTATTTCCGGATCCAGTGAAGCGCTGGAGTGCCTCCCCTATATGAATCTCTTCGGTCGGGGCCGGTGAATCCATGCTCTCTGCCGGATTTGCGATCCGGGGGCTGGCAGTGGTCTCGGAGATAGTGCTGCTGCCCGGGGGCGGGGGGTTGAACGCCGTGATACAGCCACATCCGGTAACGCAGAAAAAAAGCATGAGGACAACGAATGTTTTTCCCATCATTGTGCAGGTCTCCGGTACATCGTTCATTTCTTTCTTTCTCTCCGGGAGGCCAGTACGCCCAGACCCGCTGCGGCGAGGGAAACTGCCAGCGGGAGCGAAACCGGGTGAGTTGTCGGGATCTCGTATGGAGGATTCCCGGTTTGTGCGGTCGTTCCCTGAAAGGTATTTTTCAGGGGTGCTGGAGAGGTTGCGATAGTTCCAGCGGGAGCCGCTTGTGCCAGGCTCGGGCGTTCGGTAAGATTGAATTGTGTACTCACGGATTCACCATATTTCGGATTGACTGGTATGACAATGATCCTGTAGGTAAATGGCGCCCAGCGTGCCGTATGTACCGGGCAGGTCCACTCAATGAGAGAACCATTTCCCACCTGGACTATCGCTGTTGCTGCCATCCCTAGCTCCCTCGTCTCTCCAATACCAAACCCAGGAGAATATTCTACTAATGCAGGCCGAATTTCAATGAGTATTTCTTCACCGGGCAACATATTTGCCGTACCCTGCACTGCAAAGGAGTCGCCGATATAATGATCGGTGACCGGGTCAATGGTTATCGACAGGTTTGCAGAATTATCCGGATTCGGTACCTGTGAATCAAAGAAATAAATTTCGTCCGCTATTGCCCCTGTTGCATTCCCGTTGCCAGACATGGCAACTGAAGAAATCCAGGCCCCGGTGGGGTAATTCCAGAGGACGGAACCATCGCGATCAACCTTCAGGATCGAACTGCCGTTTCCGAATGCAACGTAATTCCCGTTACCGTCAACAGCAATATTCCGTGACAGGTGAGGGGTTTTGATCGTCCATAGAATCGTGCCGGCATTATCCAGCCCGTATACAGATCCTTCGACAGATCCTACATAAATCCGGCTGGCATCATCCGACATTGCAAGTGACGACCCGGTTTCCGAAAAAGAGCGCCCGCTGACAAGACCGCCGGTCCGGTTGAACAGGTAGAGATTGCCAAACTTACCTCCAACAACGGCTATTACCGAATTATTCCTGCCGATCGCAACCCTGTTAGACCCGACGGTCCGGTATTTCCAGAGCGGGGATCCGTTCTGGTCGAACAGGAAGAGGTCGTTAGGATAGTTGACTGTGCCATTTGGGGTTGTACCGGGATTTGTTCCCGCTGCTGCGATCAGCGTACCGTCCCGGGAGAGGGTGAGGGAATCTACCGGCGCATCGGTGCTCTGCATCCACAGGACAGAACCGTTCCGGTCAAGGCAGATCACCCGGCGGTCCTGTGTTCCCGCGTAGATCCGCGACGCATCCGGTGAAATGGCAACTGCGGTCGGCGGACTCAACGGGGAATAGTTCCAGAGGATCGCACCGGTCCGGTCAAAAAGGATCACCTGATTTGATGTCGTGGACGTGACCGAACCTGCGCAGCAGCCCGGCACCAGTTCGGATGCCGCGATGATGCTGTTGTCCCGTGCAATACTGATCGAAGAGATCCACGGCGTCCGTTCAGCGGCAAACTGCCTGCTCCAGAGAAGTGCGCCGGTCTGGTTGAAGAACAGGAGCGTACTATCCTCCGCCACATATGCCGCCAGGTACTGCCCGTCGTCAGAAATGGTCATCCTGTTGAGATTGCCTTCATAGGTTGTATTGGGTGAAAGAGGGAATGTCCACCGGGGCTGGACAGCAAGGGCAGGGATACACAATAAACCGAGTACAATTAGAGCAAGCAGGAACCCTGATGCGTTTGGTATTTTTTTATCCCGTTTCATGTATTTCCTCTCCCGATGAGTGCGGCCATTTTAGCTCCAATAATATCTGGTTCCGAGGAGCGCAAATCCCCCATCTGCGGTCCTGATAAGGGAGATCGAACCAAACGTCGGATTGTTTCCGCCATGTGCATTTGCAACGGAATCGAGAACGTTCCTTGGGATCAGATCAATAAAATCGGGCCTGCTTCCCGTCTCTGTGAAAATCCAGGCAGGTATTCCCGACAGGTCTGGAATGGTATCCTGACGGACGATACGGCCCTGTGAATCCAGCCTTGCAGAGATCGTATCCGCAGGTACGGATTCATTCGAATGCTGCGGATGGGACTGGTAGATGATATCATAACCGTCCCCTGAATCGTGCATGCCGATCAGGTCATTATTGCAAAACGATGTTTTGGTATTGCAGGTGCCAAGTACGGTATCCCACAATATATCCAAAGACGCATTTGTCTTTTCGATCAGTATTTCGTATCCCGCCCCGCCGGGTGAATAATCTATGTACTCTTTCCCGAACAGGAATCCGTTGTCACATGTCCGGATGATATTGGTCACCCCATTCGGGGTTTTCAGGGGGAGGATCTCTTTTTTTAGAAGCGTCCCGTTCCGGGCGACCGTTGCGGTTATCAGGGTGGTCTGTGATGTGGAAAAATTGCCGTTCGTCAGGATCCAGTTCAGGCTGCCGTCGGGATTCTGCGTCAGGGAGAACGGGGTAAGATCATAACATACCGTACCATTGGTCCGGCAGATAGGATCCTGTATGTTGGTAACACCCAGTGATTTTCCTGCGGAATCGAAATTGTAAACCATCCCGCCATTCAGGATGACAGAATATCCCCCATCCCCCCACTGAATCGGACTGATTGTCGGTACACCCATGAAATCCATGCGTGCCAGTCTTTGATCCCAGACAGGATTTCCGTTGCTGTCGGTCCTGAAAACCCGGAGTGTCGTAGTGCCCGATCTGTTGGAATAATACCCTGCGACAAAAAATCCGTTATCTGTGGTCTGGATGAACCGGTAAAACCGGGGAGCAAGCGCCGTGGCTGTTGCATAATCCGGATTTTGTATCACCGAAATCCACTGGATATTCTCATGGCTGTCAAGTTTCACCAGCACGGTCTCGGTTTTGGTAAAGGATCCTTCGATACATCCTGCGAATGCCACGAAAAGAAGGAGAAAACCTATCACGAGACTGAGATATGCGGTTCTCTTCATGGGGGTTGCCTCAGTTCTCCGATCATGGGCTGTTTCTCCGGTACATCGTGTCATTTCTTTCTGAATCCCTGGAAGGCTACTGCACCCAGACCCGTTGCAGCAACAGAAACTGCCAGCGGGAGCGGAGCCGGGTGAGTTGTCGGTACCTCTTGTGGAGGATTCCCGGTTTGTGCGGTCGTTCCCTGAGAGGTATTTTGCAGGGGCACCGGGGAGTCGGAGATCGTATCCGCAAGTGTAAACGGATACAACTCCTGGTTGAACGGCCCGATGGAGAACTCGTAGTCCCCGGGGACGGCCTCCATCCGGACCACCGAACCATTCTCAAACGATTTTTTAAACCGGGTTGTGTCTACGACAAACGACCAGGTGTTTATCTCCCCCGTCCCCTGAACGGCGATGGCGGACCCGGAAAATGATGGCGGCAAAAGGGTCGGGCTGCCGGGGGCATACATGGAAATATACGCCCCATAATCGATCTCCTGGCCGACAGGAAGATTGGTCTCTCCGGAGACCCTGAAACTGTGGCCAACAACATGAGTTCCCAGGGGCAGATTGTCCACCGAGATCCAGTATCCCCGCTGCGCATGGACATACTGATCGGTGTGGTAGGGAGTGAGCTCGGGATTTGCCGCCGTACTGTTACCAGTATCCTCTTGAGACAGAATAGAGATGAGCTGGGTATCATTCGCTGAAGTCCGGGGATCCTGGGAACCAACGATCACCAGGTACTCCCCCGGGATGGCATCGTTGGTGACCGTAAACCTCGGCCCAATCCCGTACGACTGCCAGAGACTCGTCGTTGCATTGCACGACCAAGTATTGATCCCATTCTCCCCTGGCTCGATAGTGACGTTGGACTGGTAGCCGCCACCATTTCCTCCCGGATTGTACCAGGAGCTACCTATCTGGAGAAGGAGAGGAGAACCCGATGCCGGCAGGTTCGTCGTCCCTGAAATAAAGAATACTTCGTCAAGAATATGGTTCCCGATGGGATTGATGGTAATATACGGTTGTGCGGGAAGTGCGGTTCCATTCTGGGCCGGGACGGATCCCCCGCTGCTCGCTGGTATCAGGAAGAGTATAACGATGAGTATCAGGCCCGGGGGTTTCGCATAGTTCATGTCATTGCCACCTGTTTCTTATCCTTCATGGAGGCATTTTTTTTAAAGCCCTGCAGGATATTCATTTTTCACCTCCGCCGGCATCGCAGGACGAGACCCAGCCCAGCACGGCATAATACAGGAAGGCAATGAAAAAAATCTCAAGGTAAAATGCGCATGCCCAAAGGATACTGTACACCGGGGAATTAAAAGCGTAGATGAGATCCTGGAGATGCAGGAGGTATGCAAGCCCATCGAAGATCCACCCGGAAAGGGGGAATTTTGAGGAGAGCAGCGGCAGGGGCATACCTGCGAGGCTATCTCCCATAGTTGAGAGAAAGAACAGTGCCACACCCACAAATGACATAAGGGCAAATACGTGCCAGAGGTTTTTCGCACCGATCTTTTTCTCAAATAAGGGGTAGGGGCCGATCACTGCCAGCGTGGAGAGCAAAAATACCAGGGAAAACGGGAGGAGGATGTTTTCCACGAGGCCTGGTCCTTTGAAGAGACTGCTGGACAGGTACAGGATACCGATAACCGGAATTACCGGAAGCAGGGTGAGCCAGAGGGGGACCGGATCGGCAATTTTTTTCAGGGCCCGATAAATAAGGGTCGGAATGACGAAGATAAAAAGGAGGAACAGAACGATGAATGAGAGGGGGAGCCCGGGAAAGCCTGTTCCCATGATGACAAGGAGAACGGCAACTCCCAGGGCCACGAGAAGGAAGACGTTTTTGATCGCTGGTTGCCTCTCTGTCTTACCATCAGGTTCCATAAATTTCCACAAACTCCTTAGTTTTAGTGCAAATTCTCCTGAATGAATCGTAGAACGATCCGGCACTTAACGTTTCTCGCCCGATCGTTTACCGGTCCTGCAAACGGAGGTACTGGTAAGTTTACGATTGCCAGCTCTATTTCATACCAGGTACAAATTTCAGATCAATCTCTGGTGCCGGTCGGAGATGCTCTTTAAAACTCCCCGTCCTGCTCGAAACTCCGCCCGTACCGTATCGCCAGCTCCGCTTTGTATAATTCCCGGCCGAGATACCCCGCATGGTCGAGTAGCGAAACCTCTCCTCCGGAAATGAGCGTAAAAAACACGTCCTGCCACCGGGTCCCTTTCACCGCCTTCCCGTTGATCACCGCAACGATCTGGTCGCCCTCGATCCCGATCCGGAAATTTCCTTTCGGGTCGTAGGTGATCGCGTCCGGCATCCGGTCAGCCGCAACCGCCCGGTCGTATGCGAGCGGCGGTTCGCGCCGGCGCCGTTTTTCCTTGAGCACCAACAGATCGATCCCGAGGTCCTTTGCATACGGCCGGTC
Source organism: Methanoregula sp. (assembly GCA_041652215.1). Classification (GTDB taxonomy): domain Archaea; phylum Halobacteriota; class Methanomicrobia; order Methanomicrobiales; family Methanospirillaceae; genus Methanoregula. The sequence continues at coordinate 10,608 of JBAZHU010000016.1, forward strand.
CCGGGCAAGCACCATCATCTCCGTCGCCTTCCGCATCTCGCGGATCGAGCCCCGGGTCTTGTCCGAGTGCTCGCTCGTGAAAATGATCGCGGCACCGGCCTCCATTGCCATGCCCGCGAGAAGAGCATTGATGCCTATTGAATCCGCATCAAGGAGCTCTGCCACGTTTCCCGCCCCAAAAAAGAGCGGGCAGCCATAATCCTTAAACCCGGCGAGCGAAGCGACGAGCCCCGAGCCCGCCGGCTGGAGGAGGGGATCTGCGACGATGCAGCCGATGCCGGCCCGGCGGGCCCTTGCGATGTTGGCCGCGAGCGTCTTTTCGCCTGGCACCACGACCGCCGCCGCCCCGGCTTTTGCCACGTCTTTACCCACGACCGGGAGGTTTTTTTCCTGGAGCGAGAGGACAATATCGGCCCGGAAAAGCGCCGCTTTAATCAGCGCCGGGTCCTGCGAGTCGATGGCAAGCGGGCCGTCGAAATCTTCGAGCTCAAGAAAGACCCGTTCCACGTCCGCAGGTGTCGCATCGAAGCCAAACCCGAGGTCCACGATATCGGCGCCGTCCGCAAAAGAGCGCTCCGCCAGATCCCGGATGTGCATCCGTTTGTGGGCGTCCATGATCTCGGCGAGCACCTTCATCCGCGAGTCCCCGCCGATCTTTACGCCCCGGATCACACACTCCGGCTCCGCTGCCGATTCTGCTGCCGCGATCTTTTCAGCCGCATCCTTTGCCTGTCCCGCACGAAGGAAATCCTCGGCGGGAACCGTAGGCGAGAGCGGGATTTTCCCCACGAGCGGGAGCACCCACGCGAGGTCTGCCGCGTGCCGGGGGCCCCGGTAGACCGGGACGCCGGTCCCGCGCTCCACTGCTTCAAACGATGCCGTGCACATCCCCGGGACCACCGCAGCGTCGTACCTGTCTTTGGTGATAAGGTCGCGAAGCGCCCGGGGCGTGAGAAACGAGGCGATCTTCCCGGTCACCACCACGTCCGCGTCGAAACCTGCGGCTGCTTTTTTCACGAGATCTTCGGTCGCCGCTCCGGTGGGAAGGAGGAGACGCATAAATCTCCTTAATACCAGAGAGATAAAAACACTATGATCAGATGCTGACCTGCGATCTGCATGTGCACACGAATTTTTCCAAAGACGGAGAGAGCAGTGTCGAAGATATCCTGCGGCAGGCAGAGGCGGTAGGCCTGGATGCGATCGCGATCACCGACCACGACTGCGTGGACGGCGCCAAACTGGCGCTTACCGTCAAAACTTCGGTCATAGTGATCCCTGGGATCGAGGTCTCTACACTCCAGGGCCACCTGCTGGTGCTGGGTGTGACCGAAGTCATCCCTGCGGGCCTTGACGTCCGCGAGACGGTCAGGATCGCCCGAACCATGGGCGCGCTCATCATTCTCCCCCACCCGTACCACATGTGGCGGCACGGTGTCGCCCGCAAAATCAGGGCCGCGATAACCATCGTGGACGCGGTCGAGGCCTTCAACAGCCGGTACATCGTCGGCTCGGCCAACCGTAAGGCCGGCCGGGTCGCGCAACGGCTGGAGAAGCCCTGTGTCGGGGGGAGCGATGCGCACAACGTACGCTTCGTGGGATACGGGAGATCGTTTGTCGAAGCAGAGCCGGAAATGCAGGCAATCTTTACCGCTATCCGGGAGGGACGGGTTTCCTGCGGCGGGAGAAAGACGCCCTTACGCACCTACACCCGCCAGTCGCTCAACAACACATGGAGAAAACTCAAACGGCTGACCCGGCGGTTCCGCGTCCGGTAAGGCTTGCATTCCAGGTCTCGTATATCGGTACCCGGTTCTATGGCTCTCAGCAGCAGGAGTCCGGCCGCACGGTCGAAGGCGAGTTTATTGATTCGTGCCGGCGTCTTGATCTTTTTTCTGATTGGAGAACCGCCGGTTTCTGTTCGGCCGGGCGGACGGATCGCGGGGTGCATGCCCGTGGGCAGGTCGTTGCCTTTTCGACGTCGTATCCTGACCGTGCCCGCCGGGCGCTCAACCGGCAGCTCCCGCTCGATCTCTGGTGCATCGCATCCGCTGAAGTTCCGGAGACATTCCACCCCCGGTATGATGCCCGGTCGCGCACGTACCGGTACTATTATTCCGAACCGCCCAAAGACCCGCAGGCAATGGGTGCCGCCGCACAGGAGTTTCTTGGCGAACACAACTTCTCGAACCTTGCCCGGGTGGGCGACAAGAACCCGTGGCGGAAAATCCTCGACATCCGGATCGGGACCGAAGGCCGGTTTGTCTATCTCGAAGTGAAAGCCGAGAGTTTCCTCTGGCACCAGGTACGGTGCATGGCGGCGGCACTCTTTTCCGTCAGTGTGGGCGAACAGGATGCGGACGGGATCCGGCTGCTGCTTTCCGAGGCGACGAGCCGGCCGATCCAGCCGGCGCCTGCAGAGGGGCTGGTGCTCTGGGACACGGACTGTGGGATCACGTGGGTGCCGATCGATAAAAGCGACCGCAGCGGCACGTACTGCGCCGAGCTCCTCCGGCACCATGCACTCATGGAGCAGGTATGCCGGGTGCTCCGGCCGGAAAAGCCGTAAAACAACACGGTGGCAAAAAAAGGTACCCGGTTCAGGATTTTTTTTCTGACATTGTTGCGGCCAAAGTCCTGCAAATATCAAAACACCGGTCGGGCGCATTCTCATTTGTTACAAAAACCTTTGAGTTGATCTTTTACATCAAATCCAGGATCGTTACGTTCTTCAGCGATCGGTTTTACCGGGCCACCGCTTTCATCAGGGAAACTGATAGTGACTGCTTCCCAAATTCTGCCGGTTCGGTCCAATCTCACCCCTTCTCTGGTGTGCTGTTGCATTTATGGTTGATGCTCATCATCTCATAAAATTTTCAAAGTCACCATTATACCCGCAGGGTCCGTTTCGTTTTATCTGAATACGTGATTATTAGTTATCTGGATTTTTGATGGAAGGATTATTCCTACTAGCACATATAAATATTTGTAAAACAACCGTATTGTGTAAAAGGAGGAAAGATGCGACAAACTGCACATTCGTCAGAGGAATCCTGGGGAAACCCGGGTTTGCCGGCGATGCAGAGAATGCGGGCAGGAAGTAAGAGATGCCCGTTTGCTGCATTGCACATTCTGAAGCTGCCGATCTACTCTTGGGCGGAATGACGAAGAGGCTTACACGCGTGACAGGTGCCGGGACAATTGTCCCGGTAAGCACCGGAACATGCAATGCCGACAGTCCCGAACCGGGAGTTGGATGCGACAGTTGCAGAGGGAACGGGGATCAACAGATCCCGATTCGTTTCCCACAGATCCCTGCACGATAAGGACAGATTCCGTGGATCTTCTGCACGAAACAGATGGCGGACACCGGACTCTTGCGACCACTATGTCAGGGCCCGGGAATAATTTCACGAGCATAGTGAAAATGAAGGAATGTTTCTTACATGAAACGACAGGTAGCAATTTACGGAAAAGGCGGTATCGGCAAATCGACGACAACGCAGAACACGGTTGCGGCACTGGCAGAAGCCGGAAAGAAGATCATGGTGGTCGGCTGCGATCCAAAAGCGGATTCAACACGGCTCCTGCTCCACGGGCTCTGCCAGAAGACCGTGCTTGATACGCTCAGGGACGAAGGAGACGATATCGAACTCGATGCGATCCTAAAACCCGGGTTTAAGAATACGATGTGCGTCGAATCGGGAGGACCCGAACCCGGTGTCGGCTGTGCCGGCCGGGGGATCATCACATCCATCAACCTGCTCGAATCGCTCGGGGCATATACCGACGACCTCGACTACGTCTTCTACGATGTGCTGGGGGATGTGGTCTGCGGGGGATTTGCGATGCCGATCCGTGAAGGAAAAGCCGAAGAGATCTATATCGTCGCCTCAGGAGAACTCATGGCCCTGTACGCAGCAAACAACATCTCCAAAGGAATTCACAAATACGCAGTAAACGGCAAAGTCCGGCTCGGCGGCATCATCTGCAACAGCCGGAACGTCGACAACGAGCGGCCCCTCCTTGAGGCATTTGCGAAAGAACTCGGATCCCAGCTCATCTACTTTGTCCCGCGTGACAACCTCGTACAACGTGCCGAGATCCACAAGAAGACGGTGATCGATTTCGACCCGACCTCCAACCAGGCAAATGAGTACCGGAACCTGGCACAGGCCATTGACAACAACAAGTTGTTCGTCATTCCAAAACCCATGACGCAGGACCGGCTTGAAGAACTCATGATGCAGCACGGGTTCATGGACGCCCTTTAAAAAAAACCGGGAAAAACAGCAGGTCACACAAACAAACTGGCGAAAACGAGGCTGAAACATGTTACTGATAAGGGCAATTGTACGACCGGAGAAGAAAGACGAAGTACTCGCGAACTTGTCCACGGCTGGATTCAACGCCGCAACGATGGTCGATGTCGTGGGCCGGGGCAAACAGAAAGGGATCAGGATCGGCGGGATGGTCTATGACGAGATCCCCAAGGTTCTCATCCTGATGGTCGTCCCTGATGAGGAGAAGGACAAGGTTGTCAGGATCATTCTTGACACCGCACGGACGGGAACGGACGGGACGTTTGGCGATGGCAAGATCTTTGTCGGACCGGTCGATGAAGTCTACACCATCTCACGGAACAGTAAAGGTCTGTAGGGGAATGGCGATGAAAGAGATCATGGCCATAGTCCGAATGAAAAAGACCGGTGCAACGAAA
>JBAZHU010000017.1:0-3216 GCA_041652215.1 Methanoregula sp.
GCGAGGACTTTAATCGGCATGGATGATGCTTGGCGATGGTTGGGTGAAAAATCATTGGATGGGGTACCGGGCGGCACTCCACGGCACCGCGCTTTAAGAAACAGTGACCCGTCGTGAGTCGTGTTCACGTGGAGGGTAAATCTCTTCGAGAGTTCGTGGCCGGTGATCCTCGAAAACCTGATCGGCACACCACTTTGCCCCAAACGCAATAAACTCCAAGAGTATCGGAATCGTATCACTCCCTTTTTCTGTGAGTTCCCATTCCACCACCCTCGGGCTCTCTTTAATGACTCGGGCCCGGATGAACCCGCCTTCTTCGAGTTCCTGCAGCCGCAGGGTAAGGACGCGGGGAGTAAGGCCGGGAATGGAGCGACGGAGCTGATTGAAGCGGTTGATCTTCCGCATTGCGATATCACGCAGTATGAGGAGTGTCCATTTTTTTCCAAGAATATTGATCGTAATGTGAATAGGACAAACCCTGAATTTCGTTGAAGGAACTAATAAATTGTCCTTTGGTGACCGGCATTTTTGCATAGTATACTTCTGGTGCGTTTCATCTTAAAGTAGTATTATTAGTATACTAGTTTTGGGAAAAATACCCAAAAAGGATGGTGTATAATGGCAACAATCCTCGTTGATCAGGATCTCTGTACCCGTTGTGGGATCTGTTCTACGGTCTGCCGGGCGTCGATTATCGACCCCCCGGATGAGAACACTCTACCGAAAGTACAGGATATAAACGCCGACAAGTGCATGAAGTGCGGGCACTGCGAAGTTTTCTGCCCAACATATGCACTCCAGAACATTCTCGCGGGTAAGGGAACGCCCTTGCCAGCCGATGCCGGCTTCATCCCTTCTAGGGATCTCGAAATATACCTGAAAAAACGCAGATCAGTGCGGAATTTCACGAACGATCCGGTGCCAAAAGAGAAGATAGAGCAGGTTCTCGATATAGCCCGATACGCAGCTTCGATTGGAAACAGTCAACCTGTGCAGTGGCTCATCGTGCGCGATCCAAACACGGTTCATCGGTTTGCTGAACTGACCATTGACTGGATGATGACCCTGAAAAACAATAGTCATCCGTTAAGCGGATACGCTCCTTCATCAATCGCAGCGTGGGAAGCCGGGCGGGATTCTATCTGTAACGGCTCACCCCATCTCGTAATCGCTCATATTCCTGAAGATAATCCCTATGCGATCGTCAATGCAATTATCTCCCTGACGCATTTCGACATCGCTGCACCGGCGTTTGGCATCGGGACCTGTTGGGCGGGAATCCTATCGGCAGCGGTCGATGCGTATGAACCGCTTCAGAAGGCACTAAAATTACCCGCAGGACGCAAGTACGCCTATAGCATTTTGTTCGGGTATCCTCAGTACAAGCCCTACGGTATCCCAAGTCGCAATCCAGTTCAGGTGACGTATTACTAGAAGCACGTTGCGCCATCATGACCCGTCAGAGCGAAAAAAGATCATATGAGGTCAGCCTATGTTGATGGAGACTCCCGCCGTATTACAAAATCGTGAAGGGGGAGACGAGGCGGAAGCAATCAATCGTATAGCCGGGGGGCTGGCCTCCGCAAAAACCAAGGGGGAGCTGGGATCGATCCTCGCAGATGAAGTCAGCCGGTATACGCTTATGGATCTTCAGGTCATTGGTGGCAGGCTGTATGCGGAGATGATCCGGGTTCCTCGTCCCTACCGCGATCAGTCCCATCCGTATATTTACGAACAGGTGTTTGGTGCCCATCATCGGCTCCTTATGATGCACCGCTCGGGCGGATTTCTGTCGATGACGGATCCCATAACCGACAGAGAAAAGTTCAACAAATTCTGTGAGATGATCCCTGACGGGTGTTTCCGATGGGATGAGAATGCGGAACGGACGCCGTTCCGGTATACTCCGCGGCACCGGCTTTTCTATTATCTGGTGTCAGCATTTACGATGTTCGTACTTGACCGGCCGGGCCATCCGGTCGGAATGCCATTTCCGGGAGGATTCAAGGTGGAAGAACGCAACGGTGCGTTTTATTGCCTCATTCGGGACCATGAGAAAGAAGTCTCGTACTCGATCTGCAATTTCTGCCCGGCTCACCAGACCGAAGGAATGTAATTCCAGGTTTGCCGAATTCTCACCTCAACTGAAAAAAAGTCCAATTTCAAAATCCTGAATAAACAAACCATAGTGAGTATTCAGCCATGAACACATCATCCGTTGTAGACAGCATCCTTTCCGCCCGGTACCTGCGAAAGGGAGAAAAGAACTTTGAAGATATCTGCCGCCGGGTAGCGTCGGCTCTGGCAGATGATGAATCGGAAAAAGCCTTGTTTTATGAGGCGATGATCTCGTTGCGCTTCCTGCCGAATTCTCCCACACTCATGAACGCGGGAACTGAACTCGGACAACTCTCTGCCTGCTTTACCCTCCCGGTCCCGGACTCTATTGAAGGAATTTTCGATGCGATGAAAGAAGGGGCAATCATCCATAAGACCGGTGGCGGAACCGGCTATAACTTCTCCCACATACGACCGGAAGGTTCGCCTGTTCAATCAACGGATGGTGTTGCATCAGGGCCGATTTCATTTATGCGGGTCTATAATGCGGCAACCGACGTGATCAAACAGGGAGGGCGCCGGCGGGGAGCGAACATGGGGATTCTCAATGTCTGGCACCCCGACATCCTAGCGTTTATTACCTCAAAAAAAATGGAAGGGGATATCTCGAATTTCAATATTTCCGTTATGGTCAACGACAAATTCATGGGTCTGGTGGAAAAACGACAGTTCGATGATATCTGGCTCACCAATCCACATTCAGGAGCAAATGTTACCGTAGGCCAGATCTGGACCGGCATTATCGAGGGGATATGGAAAAACGGTGAGCCGGGAATACTCTTCTCTGACGAGATTAACAGGCATAATCCCACACCGCAACTCGGGGAGATCGATACGACTAACCCCTGTGGGGAACAGCCCCTCCTGCCGTACGAGAGTTGCGTTCTTGGCAGTATCAACCTTGCCGCCTGTTTCCGTGACGGCGTTTTTGATGAGAACCTGCTCCGCGAGACTGCACGGATGGCAACCCGGTTCCTCGACCTTGTGATTGAAAAGAATGTTTTTCCGATTCCCCAGATTGCCGATGCAACGCGGAAGACCCGCAAGATTGGTCTCGGGGTAATGGGTGTACATGATGCGATGCTCACCCAGGGCCTG